>JBATPF010000272.1:0-6570 GCA_049291355.1 Giesbergeria sp. | reverse complement strand
CCACACTGCTCGAACCGCTGCTGATCGTGGCCATGGGACTCGTGGTCATGCTGATCGTGCTGGCCGTGCTGCTGCCCATCATCCAGCTCAACCAGTTCGTGAAATAGAGGGGAGTTGCGATGCCCGTCAGCCTGCAAGACAAGCTCGTCGTAGCCATTTCCTCGCGCGCACTGTTCGATTTCGAGGAAGAAAACCGCGTTTTCGACGCGCAGGATCCGCTGGCTTACATGCGGCTGCAGCAAGAGCGCCTGGCGGTGCCGGCGCGGCCTGGGGTGGCGTTTCCGCTGGTGCGCAAGCTCCTGGCTTTCAATGCTGGCGCGGTGCAACGGGTGGAAGTGGTGATGCTGTCGCGCAACGACCCGGTGACAGCGCTGCGCATTTTTCGCTCGGCGCAGAACGAAGGCCTGGCGCTGGAGCGCGGGGTATTCACCCAAGGGCGCGATCCGTTTCGCTACCTGCGCCCGCTGGGCGCGCATTTGTTCCTCTCGGCCAACGAGCGCGACGTGAGCGAAGCGCTGCAACTGGGTTTTCCGGCGGCACGGGTGCTCACGGAATCGGTGGCTGCCGGCATCAACTACCCCAATGAACTGCGTATCGCCTTTGACGGCGACGCCGTGCTGTTCTCGGACGAAGCCGAGCGCGTGTACCAACAAGGCGGGCTGGAAGCGTTTGTGACCCACGAGACCAGCAACGCGGCGCTGCCCCTTGCGGACGGGCCTTTCAAACCGCTGCTGGCTGCGCTGCACCAACTGCAGCAGCAGGGCGACGCCTCGGGCATGCGCCTGCGCATTGCGCTGGTGACGGCGCGCAGCGCGCCAGCGCACGAGCGCGCCATCAACACGCTGATGAAGTGGAATCTGGCGGTGGACGAAGCGATGTTCTTGGGCGGGCTGGAGAAGGGGCCGTTTCTGCGCGAATTTGAACCCGACTTCTTTTTTGACGACCAGACCGGCCATGTCAGCTCGGCGGCGCGCCATGTGCCTGCTGGCCACGTGCGCAGCCTGCCGGGGGCAGCGTCGCAGGACGCTTAAAGCCCCGTAGTGCGCTTGACCGTGGGGTCCGAGTAGGTCAGCGGTTCGTTCTTCGCCTGCTGAGCGAGGCGCTCGGCCAGGGTGGTCTGATTCACGTTCTGTGCCATCTCGATGGCACTGCCACTGGCGCGCCACATGGACTGGATGAATTCAATCATCACTTTGTAGAGCTGCGGCTCCTTGGGGGGCTCGGGAAGAGTTTTCAGGTTCTTTTTCTCGGTCCCCTCGGTCCAATCACGGTTCGCTTGGTCGGGGTTGGACGGTTTTTCGGGCGTCTTGACGATGGCGCCCTCGCCCAGGCGATCCATGGACTCGACCGGGTTGGCCGAATTGATGGGGCGCACCGGCACTGCTCCGGACGCCCCGGTGGAGTACAGATCGGCGCCCTGGGGACGCCAGCTTGTCGATCGGTCAACAGGTGGCAGTTGCATGGCAGTGGCCTCGGTAGGCTGAAGGGGCGGAGTGGGTTACTCCCATCTCGTACGTTCATTTCGGCGAAATGAAGGGGAACTTAAGCCCTTTTCAACGAATCAGGCCAAAAATAAGGGTTTATCCCTATTAAGACCCCCGATAGCCCCTACAGAAATCGCTCCAGCAGCCGGCGCGATGTTCGGTCCAGCACTTCGGTGTCTGCAATGCGGTACTGAACGCCCTCCCCGCTGGCAATCAAAAGGCGCGTGCGCCCGGCAAGCCGGCGGATGTCCTCCTCCGCCTTCAAGGTAAGTTGGGTGTCGCCGCGATCGGTCTCTATCTGCCACACGCTGGGCGTGGAAAAGCTCGATACCGACACCAGGCGCGTGATCGTCGGCGAGAACTCCCGCATCGCCAGCTCCTCGTCCACGAGCGTGCGCAGCCCTGCGGGCAGATCCGCCTGATGCGCCACCCACAGCAGCTCGTGTCCGTCGTGGCCCAGCAGCGAAAGCCCTTCCTGCGGCGCAGCAATCGGAAAGGCGCGCACGGGCTGCACGCCGCTGTGCTCGCTGCCGTCGGCCAGGGTCAGCACCAGGCGGCCATGCGCGTCGCGCCGCAGCTGCATCTTCGTGGAATCAGAATGCTTGTTCATATTTGGCCTGCGGGGTGGGCGGAATGGGACAGCGCGCCTTCGGGCAGCACGCCTGCGGCCTGCGCATCTTCTTCGGCGCGCCGCGCCTGGGCCTCGTACAGGCGCCAGTAAGCGCCCTGCCGCTCCATCAGCGCGTCGTGGGGCCCGACTTCGACAATTTCTCCGCGGTCCATCACCACCAATCGATCGGCCTTGCGCAAGGTGGACAGGCGGTGCGCAATGGCAATGGTGGTGCGGCCCTGCACCAGGTTGTCCAGCGCCTTCTGGATTTCTTTTTCCGTCTCGGTGTCCACGGCCGAAGTGGCTTCGTCGAGGATCAGGATGCGCGGATCAATCAGCAGCGCGCGGGCAATGCTGATGCGCTGGCGCTCACCGCCCGACAGCCCCTGGCCGCGTTCTCCCACCAGCGAGTCGTAGCCATGCGCCAGGCGCAGGATGAATTCGTGCGCATGGGCGGCGCGCGCCGCCGCAACGATCTCGGCGCGCGTGGCCTCGGGCTTGCCGTAGGCGATGTTCTCGGCAATGGTGCCAAAGAACAAAAACGGCTCCTGCAGCACGAGGCCGATGTGGCGCCGGTAGTCGGCCACCGCAAAACGGCGGATGTCGGTGCCATCCAGCGCAATGGAACCATCGGTGACGTCATAAAAGCGGCAGATCAGGTTCACCAGCGTGCTCTTGCCCGAACCGCTGTGGCCCACCAATCCAATCATCTCGCCAGGGCGGATGTCCAGGTCCAGATTCTTGATGACGGCGCGGCTGCCGTAGCGAAAACCCACGCCGCGCAGCGCAATGGCGCCTTGCACGCGCTCCATGCGCACCGGGTGGGCCGGCTCGGGCACGTTGCTGACGTGGTCCAGGATGTCAAAAATGCGTTTGGCGCCGGCCGCAGCCTTTTGCGTGACCGACACGATGCGGCTCATGGAATCGAGCCGGCCATAGAAGCGCCCGATGTAGGCGATGAAGGCCGTCAGCACACCCACGGTGATCTGGCTTTTTGATACCAGCCAGATGCCAAAACCCCAGACCACGAGCAGGCCGATTTCCGTCAGCAGCGAGACGGTGGGAGTGAACAGGGACCAGGTTCTGTTGAGCTTGTCGTTGACCTGCAGGTTGTGCTGGTTGGCGTCGTAAAAACGCTGGGCCTCGCGTTTTTCCTGCGCAAAGGCCTTGACCACGCGGATGCCGGGAATGGTGTCTGCCAGGACGTTGGTCACCTCGCTCCACACGCGATCAATCTTCTCAAAACCCGTGCGCAGCCGGTCGCGCACGGTGTGAATCATCCAGCCGATGAATGGCAACGGCACCAGCGTGACCAGCGCCAGCCAGGGGTTGATCGAAAAAAGGATCGCCGCCGTCATGAAAATCATCAGCACGTCGGTGACGAAGTCGAGCGCATGCAGCGAGAGGAACACGTTGATGCGATCGGTCTCGGAGCCGATGCGCGACATCAGATCGCCGGTTCGCTTGCCGCCAAAGTAATCGAGCGATAGCCGCAGCAAATGCTCGTAGGTCGTGGTGCGCAAGTCGGCGCCAATGCGCTCGGACACCAGGGCCAGAATGTAAGTGCGCGCCCAGCCAAGCCCCCAGGCCAGCAGCGCCGACGCCAGCAGCCCGCTCAGGTAGAGCAGTACCAGGCCCGTTTCGATTTTCTGCCCGTTCTGAAACGGGATCAGGATGTCGTCCATCAGCGGAATAGTCAGGTAGGGCGGCACCAGCGTGGCAGCGGTCGACGCCAGCGTGAGAAAAAATCCGGCCGCCAGCTGCTTGCGGTACGGGTGCGCAAAGCGCCACAGGCGCAGCAGAACCCAAGTAGAAGTCTGCGCGGGTTGTGCGCGGGCGCAGACCGGGCACTCTTCGCCGTCGGGCGGTAGTTCGCTCTGGCAGACGGGGCACAGGGCGTCGGCCTCCTCGGCCTCGCGGGCCTCCCAACCACCTCGCACGAGCTGCCCGATGCGCTGCTCGAACTGGCGCAGCAGTCGCTGCGCTACGGGGTTCTGCGCCAGGGTGAAGCGCCACAGTGCGATGCGGTGGGTGTCGTCGTGAAGCTCCAGCGTGCCCACGCCACCGTGGTCCAACAGGCGCAGACCCAGTCCCGGCTCCAGCGTCCACTCGCGCCACTCGCCATCGTGGTTGCGTGCCATCAGGCGCTGATCGGTGAGCGCGAGCAGGCCACGGGCAAACTGCAGCGTTTCGCTGAGGTCAACCTCCAGCGTGGCGAGCACGTTTTCATTGGAGACAAGCCGCTCGTTCAGATCGGCGTCAGAAAAACGGGGCGCGACACCCAGATCGGCCGCACGGTGGTTATGTTGCATCTTGATTGGAATAGGCGCGAAATGCGCAGACCCGGCAACGCCGGGCAACAGGCGAATTTTCACCCAAACACGCGCGGCGCTGGCAACGGTATGCTTGCCATTTTGTTTTCTGGTCATTGCCACCGTGGGGCAGTTTTACTTTTGTCACAACTATTCGCCCCCTCCCTGTAGCGCCCCATGACACCCTTCAAAGACATCGAACTTCTGCGCATCAACTATTTGCGTGGCCCCAATATCTGGACCTACCGCCCCGCGCTGGAGGTCTGGCTGGACCTGGGGGCTCTTGAAGGCCACCCCTCGCACCAGCTTGCGGGCTTCAATGATCGTCTCACCACCTGGCTGCCTGCGCTCGTTGAGCACCACTGCGGCGTCGGCGAGCGCGGCGGCTTCCTGCAGCGACTGCAGGAGGGCACCTGGTGCGGCCACGTGCTGGAACACATCGTCATCGAACTGCTCAACCTGGCCGGCATGCCCACAGGCTTTGGACAGACGCGCTCTACCAGCCAGCACGGCGTCTACCGCATGGTGTTTCGGGCCCGTGAAGAGCAGGTGGCGCGCAGCGCGCTGGCAGAAGGCCACGCGCTCCTCATGGCGGCCGTCAACGACCTGCCTTTTGATGTGGGCGCCGCAGTGGCGCGCGTGCGCACCGTGGTGGACGACCGCTATCTTGGCCCCAGCACGGCCTGCATCGTCACTGCAGCGGCCGACCGCAGCATTCCACACATCCGCCTGAACGACGGCAACCTGGTGCAGCTGGGCTATGGCGCAGCGCAGCGCCGCATCTGGACGGCTGAGACCGAATTCACCAGCGCCATTGCCGAGGGCATTGCCAGCGACAAAGACCTCACCAAGAGCCTGCTCAAGGCCTGCGGCGTGCCGGTGCCCGAGGGCCAGGTGGTGGCTAGCCCAGAAGCTGCCTGGGAGGCCGCCCAGGACATCGGCTTGCCGGTGGTGGTCAAACCGTCGGATGGGAACCACGCGCGCGGCGTCACGCTCGACCTGCGCAAGCGCGAAGACATCGAAGCCGCATGGCACGTGGCCGAGCCCGAAGGCAGCGAGGTCATGGTGGAGCGCTTCATTCCCGGCGACGAGCACCGGCTGCTCATCGTCGGCGGCAAGCTGGCGGCAGCGGCGCGCGGCGAATTGGTCAGCGTCACCGGCAACGGCCGCAGCACCGTGGCCGAGCTGATCGACAGCCAGCTCAACTCCGACCCGCGCCGGGGTTATGAAGAAGAATATCCGCTGGACCTGATTGATCCACGCGCCATGGTCACCGTGCAGCTCGAACTCCAGCGCCAGGATCTGACGGCCGATTCGGTACCCGTCGCCGGCCGCCAGGTGGTGGTACAGCGCAACGGCAACGTCGCCGTGGACTGCACCGACGACGTGCACCCCGAAGTAGCCTACATCGCGGCGCTGGCGGCGAAGGTGGTGGGCCTGGACATTGCCGGCATCGACATGGTGGCGCAGGACATCAGCAAGCCCCTGCATGCCCAGGGGGGCGCCATTGTCGAAGTGAACGCGGGCCCGGGCCTGCTCATGCACCTCAAACCCGCCGTTGGCGCGCCGCGCCCGGTAGGCCAGGCGATTGCAGAGCACCTTTTCCCGCTGGTGGAAGACGGCGCAGAGGGCGACCATGCCGGCCGCATTCCCATTGTGGGTGTCGCGGGGACGCGCGCCAGCGCCACCATTGCGCGCCTGGTGGCCTGGTTCCTGCACCTGGGTGGGCGCTACACAGGCCTGGCCTGCAGCCAGGGCCTGTTTTTGAACGAGCGCTGCGTGGACACCCGCCCGAGCGCCCACTGGGAGGGCGCTCGGCGCCTGCTGACCAGCCAGATGGTGCAGGCCGCAGTGATTGAAAACGACGCCCACACCATCCTGCAAGATGGCCTGGCCTACGACCGTTGCAGCGTCGGCGTGGTGACCGACATGGACGGCTGGGAGGCGCTGGCGCACTTCGACATCCATGCGCAGGACCAGATGCCGCGCGTGCTGCGCACCCAGGTGGACGTGGTGCTGGCCAGCGGCGCGGCCGTGCTCAACGCCGACGAACCCGAGGTGGCGGAACTCGCCCGCCTGTGCGACGGCGCGGTGGTCTTGACCTCCACCGACCCGGCCAATGCCTTGCTGGCGGCGCACCGTGCCAACGAACAGGGCCGCGCCG
>JBATPF010000271.1:0-6547 GCA_049291355.1 Giesbergeria sp. | reverse complement strand
ACGGTGTATGTGGGCGCGGCTGTTCCCTTGACTGGCACCTATGCCGTGCAGGGTGCGGACGAACTCAAGGGCTGGGAGCTTGCCATTGAGCACATCAACACCAACCACCCGCTGATGAAGAAGCTGGCACCCAAAGTGAACAACGGTGTGCTGGGCAAGAAGGTGGCGCTCGTGTCTGCCGATTCTGCTGCCAAGCCCAATCAGGCGCTGCAGTCGGAGCAGACCTTCATCACCAAAAACAAGGTGGTGTTGATGACGGGCTCTACCTCGTCGGCAGTGGCGGTGGCAATGAACAAATTTGCCCAGCGCGAAAAAATCCTCTACATGCCCGGAATTTCCGGCTCCAACGACACCACCGGCAAGGATTGTGTACGTTATGGATTCCGGCAAGGGTTCTTCGGAGAAATGGCGGCCAACGCCATCGGCCCGGTGTTGGTGAAGAGTTTCGGAAAGAACCGCAAAGCCGCGTTCATGACGCCGGACTATACCTATGGTCATACCACGACCCAGTCGGTCGCAGATTATCTGACCAAAGAAGCCGGATGGACCGTGGTGACCAATCAAGTGTCGCCATTGGGCACGCAGGATTTCAGCCAATATCTGACCAATATCGCCAATTCGGGTGCCGATTTCCTCATTAACGTCAATTGGGGACGGGATGCCGTCTTGTCGAGCCAGCAGGCCAAGCAGTTTGGTCTGTTGCCCAAGATGACCCTGGTCCTTCCCTATCAGATTCCATTCTTTGCGAAAGAAGCCGGCGTGGATATCAGTGAAGGGGTATTTGCGGCCACCGATTTCTGGTGGACGCTGGAAGACAAATATCCTCTGGCCAAGATGTTCGTTGAAGCCTTCCAGAAGAAGTTCGGCTATCGTCCAGAATGGGGTGCAGAAAACGCCTACGTCAGCTTCGCCCACTGGGCACGCATGGTGACCGAAGCAGGGACCTTCTATCCGCCCGATGTCATCAAGCAGTGGGAAAAGGGTGAAGTCATTCCTTCCCTGTTGGGTGATTTCGCCTACCGGCCGGAGGACCACCAGTACCTGCATCCCGTGGTCATCGTTCGTGGCAAGGCCAAGAAGGACATGAAGAACCCAGAGGACTTCTGGGAAGTGATCGAGGTCGTGGATGGCGCCAAGGTCATCCAGCCGGCGAACGCCTTTGGTTGCAAGCTCGGCGACTACACCTGACAGAGGGGCTGGTTTACCCCTGCAGCCATGGGGCTGTGGGGGCGCCAGCGGCACGTTTGCCTGTCTGAATAGGGGCTTGACAAGGGGTCGAATTCCCTGTTTGGGTTAGCGGTGGGTGGTTGTAGGTGTCTCAATCTTTGAATCCATTTGCGATGAGGGCAGGTCAGCGTGATTAATTGGGCTAATTTCATCTCGCAGTTGTTCAACGGACTGGTGTTGGGGGCGCTCCTGGCGCTGATCTCCTCTGGTCTGACGATCATTTATGGCACGCTGGGCGTGCTCAATCTTGCGCATGGCGCGATGTTCATGCTGGGGGGGTATGCGGGTTGGGTGGCCTTCACCTATACCGGTTCCTTTCTGGTTGCCGTGCTCGCCGGATCGCTCTTCGTGGCGCTGGTGGGCATCGTGATGGAGCGGTTGATCATTCGCCATTTCTACACCCGGCCTCATGAGGACCAACTCCTGGTCACGTTCGGCCTTGGCATCGTTTTTGTCGAGTTGGTGCGCTTTGGCTTTGGCAGTCTCTCCAAGTCGGTGCCACCACCAGCGCCGCTGATGGGCATCACGAACCTGGGCTTCATGGTCTATCCGACCTATCGCCTGGCGTTGCTGGGCATCATCACCGTGGCGTTGCTCGCACTTTACTTCGTGCTGTATCGCACCCGTATCGGCATGATCGTGCGCGCTGGTATTGAAGATTCGGTGATGGTCGATTCTCTCGGCATCAACGTCTACAAAATATTCATGCTGGTGTTTGGTATTGGCGCCATGGCGGCGGGCTTTGCGGGCATCGTCAACGCGCCGGTGGTGTCCATCGCCCCGGATGTGGGGGAAGCCATTCTGGTGCAGACCTTTGTGGTGGTGGTCATTGGAGGGGTGGGGTCTTTCCCCGGGGCCGTGCTTGGTGGCTTGATCGCTGGCGAACTCATCAGCCTCACATCCATGGTCAATCCCGCTTATTCCTACGTGATGCTTTTCGTCGTGATGACGCTCGTGCTGGTGTTCCGTCCCCGCGGATTGCTTGGCGCCGTAGGCCGCGAATAAACAGGATTTCCAGTAATGCGCAGACAAATTCCTTTCTTGGTCGAGGCACTGACAATTCTGGGCCTCATTGCAGCACCGTTCGTGCTGCCACACTTGGGTTTTTCGCCGACCACCATCAACCGCATACTTGTGTGGGGATTGGTGGGCATAGGCTTTGACCTGCTCTTTGGCTATACCGGTCTGCTGTCTTTTGGGCAGTCAGCGTTCTTTGGCAGTGGCGGCATGTTCGCCGCCTATCTGCTGACGCAAACCTCCATGCAAAGCACCATCGGCGCTTTGCTGATCGGGACCGTGGCTGCGGGCGTCATCGGGTTTTTCATTGGCCTGATTGCCTTGCGGCGCACCGGTATTTATTTCGCGATGATCACCGTGGCGATTGCCGAGGTTTTCTTCTTCGTGGAGTTCAATCCGCTGTCAGACTTCACCGGTGGAGAAAACGGTTTGCCCGGCGTGCCAACGCCGACCTTGAACCTGGGCTTCACGACCATTGACTTCAGCAGCAACATGTCCATGTACGCTTTTCTGGCGTTCTGGTATTTCGTCGGACTGGTGATTGCGCTGCGCCTCGTGCGGTCGCCCTTTGGACTGGTGCTGCGCGCCATTCGGGAAAATCCGCTGCGGGCCCAGGCACTGGGCCACAACATCCAGCGCTACAAGTTGGCCGTGTTCGTCGTGGCCGCCATGTACGCGGGCTTCGCTGGTGGTTTGCTTGGATTGATGCAAGGTTTCATGCCGCCTGACGCCTTTATGTTCGCCACTTCGGGCGAGATCGTCATGCAGACAGCCATCGGCGGCGCGGGCACCTTGTTTGGCCCCTTGTTGGGCGCGGCAGTGTGGCTCTACTTGAGTGACTTCTTCCAGACCGTACTGAATCTGGGTGCAACCTGGCGACTGATTCTTGGCATTGTCTTCGTGCTGCTGGTGGTGTTTTTGCGGCACGGTCTGGCCGGCGCGATTTCCGACCTCTATCGATGGATGCGCCGAGGAAGTCAAGGGACATCTTCGCAATCGGTTGCTCCTGTCGCTGCACGCAAGCCGTCGGATGCCAACCATGCAAAAATGGGACACAAGGCGACCAAGAGCAAGCAGGGCGTCCTGCTCTCGGCCAGCGGTCTCACCAAGCACTATGGTGGGTTAGCAGCCAACAGCGACATCAATTTCAGCGTCGACCATGGCGAGATACGCGGCATCATCGGTCCCAACGGCGCAGGAAAGAGCACGTTCTTCAAAATGCTGACCTGCGAGGTCGAGCCAACCGCTGGACAAATCATCTTCGACGGGCGCGACATCACCAAAATGGGCGTCATCGATGCCTGCCAGATGGGCTTGACCAAGAGCTACCAGATCAACCAGCTGTTCGAGAAGCTGACGGTGCGCCAGAACTTGGAGATCGCCGTCTTGGGCGTGGTTCGCGGAAAGTTCAGGCTGGACATGTTCAAGGCTCTGCACAAGGTGCGAAATTTGGACCACCACGTAGAGGGCACGGCCGCACTGGTCCACTTGTCCGACCGTCTGGATGCTCCCGTATCGGAGCTTGCCTATGGTGAAAAGCGCCGACTGGAGATCGGATTGGCGTTGGCGACTTCCCCCAGCCTGCTGCTGCTCGACGAGCCCCTGGCCGGTATGAGCACGCAGGAGCGTGTCGAAACTGTGGCACTCCTCAAGGCGATTGCTGAGGGGCGCACGCTCATCGTCATCGACCACGACATGGATTCGCTGTTTGAGCTGGCCGGCAAGGTCACCGTGTTGCAGGAGGGGCGTGTGCTGGTAGAGGGCACGCCTGAGGAAATCAAGAACAACCCCCTGGTTCAGGAAGCCTATCTGGGTGGTGTTCACGAGGAGATGGTATGAGCCTGCTCGAAGTCAACGGTCTCAACAGCTATTACGGCGACAGCCATATCCTGTTCGATGTTTCTCTGCGCGTGGAAAAGAACGAGGTCGTGGCGTTGCTGGGGCGCAATGGCGCAGGCAAATCCACCACCTTCAAAAGCTTGATGGGCGTGGTCAAGCCTCGCACCGGAAGTGTCAAGATGGACGGTGTGGAGCTGGCTGGGAAAAAGGCGCATTCCATTGCCCAGTTGGGGATGCAGCTCGTTCATGAAGAGAGGCGCATTTTCGGCAGTCTCACGGTAGAGGAGAACATCGTTCTCGCCGGGTTGACGGCCCAGAACAAATGGCCGATTGAGCGCATCTACGAAATGTTTCCGCGTCTCAAGGAGCGGTGCCTCAGCCGAGGAACGGACCTGTCAGGTGGTGAACAGCAAATGCTGGCAATTGCCCGGGCATTGGTGCGCGACCCCAAGATCATTTTGCTCGACGAACCGTTTGAAGGACTGGCACCGGTTATTGTGCAGGACCTCATGCGCATCTGCCGTGAGTTGGCGCAGGCTGGCCAGACCATTTTCCTGATCGAGCAGAACCTGGCGGCCACGCTGGCCTTGGCCAACCGCGTCTATATCTTGAACAACGGTCATATCGCCCACGAAAGCACGGCGAAAGAACTCAAGGGCCAGCCAGAAATTGTGCAGCGCTATCTGGGTGTGTAGACGACTTCTTCGAGGGCGGCCGCGCCTGAAAGGGCGCTGCCCTCCATTGGTTGTCTCTGCACTGGTCTGAGTTCCCCTCTTTGGAGTCATGCATGCCCGAAGCGTATGTGGTGGGTCATATCACCGTCACGAATGCCCCGATGTGGGAGCAGTACCGCAGCAAGGTGCCCCAGACCCTGGCGCCATGGAAAGGAGAACTGGTATTTCGTGGCAAGCAGGTGGCGGCGTTCGCAGGCGAGTGCCCGCATCCCGACATCGTCGTGCTTCGTTTTCCAACGGGGGCCGCTGCCGAAGGCTGGTTTGCGTCACCCGCGTACCAGGCCCTCATCCCGATTCGGACCCAGGCGGCAGAGGTGACACTGATTTCCTATGAGATCTGATCGCTTCCCCCAGCGAATCTGTTCAAGAAATGCTCGGACGGACTTTCACTCGTAGTGCACGGTGTAGATGAGGTCCAACCCCGTGCTGGCGCCGGTCTGCCCGCGCAGGCGCAGGCGTTTTGATAGGTCGTAGAAGATGTAGAGCGTACCCAGCGTGCCCGAGAGGCTGCGTTCATAGGTGACGTACAGGTCCTTGGACAGACGCTTGCCGAAGGTGAGTGCGGCGCCGGTGGCGTCCTCACCCGCACCGGGGCCTTTGAAGCCGACTTCGTCCAGGCCCAGGCGGCTGGCGACCTTCTCGCCCACGCCGCCGCCTTTGCCGCCCAACAACGCCAGTGCGGCCTGCTGCAGTACGGCGGCTTCGGCCCCGCCGGAGGCTGCGCTGCGACCCAGCACCACCCACGAGAGTTTTTCGGCGTCGGGCAAATCGGGCTCGGAATAGAGGCGCACCCGGGGGTCGAGTGCATTGCCGCTGACCTGGACGCCGGCGCGCACTTCAATTTGGGGGCGCAGTGCCAGAATGTCGAGCGAGGGGTTGTTGTATGGACCGCTGAAGCGCACCAGACCGCTTTCTATGTCGAGCATCTGACCCCAGGCGCGGTAGCGGCCGGCAACGGTGCGCACCTCGCCGACCACGCGTGGTGGCGCGTTGGGCATGGTGCTGCTGCGAATGTCGAGTTTGCCTTCCAGGCGCGTGGTGATGCCCTGGCCTTGAAAAGCGAAATCGTCGCCCAGATCAAGGGTGACGGCCACGTCGGGCGGTAGCACGGTTTCTGCGCGCTGGGCGGCGCTTGCCGCTTGCTGGGCGTTCTTTTGCGCTGCCGCATCCCGTGCCTTGGAGTGCACCACCACATCAGCGCCCAAGCTGGGGGCGCTGGCGTCGGGCAACAGAATGCTGGCGCGGTCGATGCGCAAGTCGCCGCGCAGCTTGAACTGGCGCTCGCGCAGGGTGGCCTCCAGCGTGCCCGAGACGCTGGCTTGGCGGTCGGCGCGCACCAGTACTTGCAGGTGGTCGGCTCGGGCTTTGAAGTCCATGCGCAGATCTGGTGCGTCGCCGCTGCCCGGCCCCCACTGCACGCTGCCGCTCCCCTGCAGGCTGCCGCCGTCCAACGGTGGGGGAGTGCGGTTGCCGCTGAAGCCTGCGATGCGCGCGCTGCTGCCACGCCCACCTTTGAGGCTGAACTCGGTGATATTGACGCGGTTGCCGGCCAGCGTGGCGCGCAGCTGGCCGTCTTGAAGGTCCACGCCATCGAGCAGCGAGCGCACGGTGAGCTTGTCGGCGCTGAGTTGTCCGCTCCACTGGGGATTGCGGCGCGTGCCCGAGAGTGCTGCGTCGGCCTCGAGGGTGCCGCTGACGCGCCAGCCTGGCGGCGCCAGCACCGACCACAC
>JBATPF010000270.1:0-6447 GCA_049291355.1 Giesbergeria sp. | reverse complement strand
ATGCCGGGCAGTGCGGGCGCCGTCACACTGGAACAGGCGCAAGCCTTTTTTGCGGCACAAAACAGCGCCGGGGTGATGGTCAAGGCGATTGGTGGCGGCGGCGGGCGCGGCATGCGTGCGGTGCTGCAGGCCGCCGACCTGCCAGAGGCCTATGCCCGCTGCGTGTCAGAAGCCCGGGCTGCGTTCGGCGTCGATGGCGTGTATGTCGAGCGCCTCATGCTGCACGCTCGCCACATCGAGATCCAGATCCTCGGCGACGGGCAGGCCGTGATGAGTCTGGGCGAGCGCGAATGCTCGCTGCAGCGCCGCTTTCAGAAGTTGGTGGAAATCGCGCCCAGCCCGTCGCTGCCCGAGAAGCTCCGCCACGAGATCACCCAGGCCGCGCTGGCCATGGCGCGCGACGTAAGCTACCGCAGCCTGGGTACTTTTGAATTTTTGGTGGATGAAGACTCCACCGAGCTGCCCTGGGTCTTCATCGAAGCCAACCCGCGGCTGCAGGTGGAGCACACCGTGACCGAAGAGGTCACCGGCCTGGACCTGGTGCAACTGCAGGTGGCCGTGGCCGCAGGCCGCACGCTGAGCGAACTGGGATTGGACCCCCAGGTACCGCCGGCCTCCACGGGCTATGCCATTCAGCTGCGTATCAATGCAGAAACGCTGGGCGCTGATGGGCAGGCACGGCCCGGTGCCGGCACCCTGGCGCAGTTCGATCTGCCGTCCGGCCCCGGCATTCGCTTGGACACACATGGCTACGCGGGCGCCACGCCCTCGCCGCATTACGACACCTTGCTGGCCAAGCTGGTGGTGTCGTCCCGCAGCGCCGTGTTTGCCGACGCAGCGCGCCGGGCGCGCCGCGCGCTGGACGAATGCCGCATTGCCGGCGTCCCCACCAACCTCGCGCTGCTGCAGGCCATCGTGGCGCGCGCAGAGTTCGACACCCAGGCTGTGCACACGCGGTTTGTCGAAGCGCACCTGCCCGCCCTGGTGGGAGCGGCGGAGCACATCGAGCAACAACGGGCGCTGCGCCACCCCACCAGTGCCACGCCGAGTGCTGCCTCCCAAGCACCGCCCGATGCGCAAGTGGCCGTAGATCTGCTGGCCGTGCGCGCCCCCATGCCGGCCAAGCTGGTGCAAATGGATGTCGCCGTGGGCGACGTGGTGGCCCAGGGCGCGCAGTTGGCCGTACTCGAAGCCATGAAGATGGAGCATGTGCTGCTGGCCGAATCGGCGGGCAGAGTGCTGGAAGTGCGCTGCGAGCTGGGTAGCTACCTGGCAGAGGCCGCGCTGATCCTGGTGCTTGAACCGATGGAAGCCGGGGAGCAGACCACGCGCGAGGAGACTGTGGCGGACCTCGATACCATCCGCGCCGACCTGCAAAAAACACGCGACCGCCACGCCTTTCTGCTGGACGAGAACCGCGCCTCGACCGTGGCCAAGCGCCACGCACGCGGGGGACGTACCGCGCGCGAAAACATCGCCCAGCTGTGCGACGACGGCAGCTTCATCGAATACGGCGCGCTGGCCATTGCCGCGCAGACGCGCCGCCGCAGTCTGGCCGACCTGATCGCCAACACGCCTGCCGACGGCATGGTGACGGGCATCGGCACGGTCAACGCCGCGCCGTTCGGCAAGGAACAATCGCGCTGCGTCGTCATGGCCTACGACTACACGGTGCTGGCCGGCACGCAGGGCGCCTGGAACCACCAGAAGACAGACCGCATGCTGGCGCTGGCGCTGCAGCTGCGCCTCCCGGTGGTGCTGTTCGCCGAGGGCGGGGGCGGGCGGCCGGGCGATATCGACAAGCCCATCGTGTCCGGGCTGAACAACCACACCTTCCGGCAGTTCGCCTCGCTCTCGGGCAGGGTGCCGGTGGTGGGCATCGTGCATGGCCGCTGCTTTGCCGGCAATGCCGCGCTGCTCGGTTGCAGCGACGTGATCATTGCCACCGAGGCCAGCAACATCGGCATGAGCGGCCCGGCCATGATCGAGGGCGGCGGCCTGGGCAGCTACACCCCCGAGCAGATCGGGCCCAGCGACGTGCAGTCGCGCAATGGCGTGATCGATATCCTCGTCAAGGACGAAACCGAGGCGGTGGCGGTCGCCCAAAAGTACCTCTCGTACTTCCAGGGCGCCTCTGCGCAATGGGAATGCGCCGACCAGCGCCTGCTGCGGCACGCGGTGCCGGAAAACCGCCTGCGCGTCTACGACATTCGTGCGCTTCTGCACACGTTGGTGGACACCGATTCGCTGCTCGAACTGCGCCGCGGCTATGGCGCCGGCATTGTCACGGCGCTCGCCCGCATACAGGGACGGCCGGTCGGCATCATGGCCAACAACCCCACGCACCTGGGCGGCGCGATTGATGTCGACGCAGCCGACAAAAGCGCCCGCTTCATGCAGCTGTGCGAGGCGCATGGCCTGCCCATCGTCTCGCTCACCGACACCCCCGGATTCATGGTCGGACCCGATATTGAAGCCCAAGCGCAGGTGCGCCACGTCTGCCGCATGTTTGTCGTGGCGGCGCATCTGAGCGTGCCGTTCTTTGCAGTGGTCTTGCGCAAGGGCTACGGCCTGGGCGCGCAGGCCATGACGGCGGGGGGCTTTGACACGCCGATCTTCACCTTGTCTTGGCCTACCGGGGAGTTCGGCCCCATGGGCCTTGAAGGCGCGGTGCGCCTGGGCTTCAGCAAGGAACTTGAAGCGGCTGCAGCGGGCGCCGAACGGGACGCGCTTTTCGCAAGGCTGGTCGCCCAGCAATACGCCAATGGCGAGGCCATCAATATGGCCCAGGGCCTGGAGATCGACGCCGTCATTGACCCCATGGAGACGCGCGACTGGCTGGTGAGCGGGTTCGAATCTGCGGCCGCAAAGCCGCGCGCAGTCACCGCTGCCAGCAGCCGTTTCGTGGACGCCTGGTAAACCCTTCGCGGCGCGATGCGCACCGATTCCCCCGCCTTCGCGTAGCATCGCGGCCACCAAATCAATCCGAGGGGAAACCAGGCATGTCCATGTTCAACTGGCAGGAGAAAAGCCTCGCCGTGCTCGCCAGCGGCGGCGTCATTGGCCCACATGAACGCCTGCCCTGGCCGCAGACCGGGGCCATGGGCGTGCAGCACGTGATTGCCATGTTTGGCTCGACGGTGCTTGCGCCCATCCTGATGGGGTTTGACCCCAACCTGGCCATTCTGATGAGCGGCATCGGCACGCTGATCTTCTTTCTCATTACCGGCGGCAAGGTGCCCAGCTACCTGGGTTCGAGCTTTGCCTTCATCGGCGTGGTGATTGCCGCCACCGCCTACGCCGGCAAGGGGCCGAATGCCAATATCGGCCTGGCGCTGGGCGGCATCATTGCCTGCGGGGCGGTGTACACGCTCATCGGTTTTGTGGTGCAGGCCGTGGGCACGGGCTGGATTGAACGCTTCATGCCGCCCGTCGTCACGGGCGCAGTGGTGGCGGTGATCGGCCTGAACCTCGCCGGTATTCCCATCAAGAACATGGCGGCCAGCAATTTCGACAGCTGGATGCAGGCGCTGACCTTCCTCAGCGTCGGCCTGGTGGCGGTGTTCACGCGCGGCATGGTGCAGCGCCTCTTGATTCTGGTAGGCCTGGTGCTGGCCAGCGTGATCTACGCCGTGCTCACCAACGGCCTGGGCCTGGGCAAACCGCTGGACCTGTCGGGCGTGATGAACGCCGCCTGGGTCGGCATGCCGCAATTCGCCAAGCCGATTTTCGACGCCAACGCGATGCTGCTGATCGTGCCGGTGGTCATCATTCTGGTGGCGGAAAACCTGGGCCACATCAAGGCCGTCACGGCCATGACGGGCAAGAACCTTGACCAGTACATGGGCCGCGCCTTCATTGGCGATGGCATTGCCACCATGGTCAGCGGCGCAGCGGGCGGCACGGGCGTGACCACCTACGCCGAGAACATTGGCGTGATGGCCGCCACCAAAATTTATTCGACTGCTGTGTTTTTCGTCGCTGCGCTGATTGCCGTGCTGCTGGGCTTCTCGCCCAAGTTCGGCGCCGTCATTCAGGCGATTCCGCTGCCGGTGATGGGCGGGGTGTCCATCGTCGTCTTTGGCTTGATTGCCGTCGCCGGCGCCAAAATCTGGGTCGACAACAAGGTCGATTTTTCACAGAACAAGAACCTGATTGTTGCCGCCATCACGCTCATCCTGGGCACGGGCGACTTCACGCTCAAGTTCGGCCAGTTTGCGCTGGGCGGCATCGGCACTGCCACTTTTGGCGCTATCGTGCTGTACGCCCTGCTCAACCGCGGCGAGCCCTCGGCGCGCAGCAATCCTTCCAAGCCTGCGCACCCTGGCTGAACACCAACCACCAACAGAATCTGCCATGTCGATCTGGAAAAAGCCCATCACCCTCGAAGCCTGCAACCAGACGAGCGAGAACACCGCCACCTCCCACCTGGGCATCGAGTTCACCGAAGTCGGCGACGACTACCTGGTGGGCCGCGTGCCCGTGGACGAGCGCACGCGCCAGCCCTTTGGCCTGCTGCACGGCGGCGTGAGCGTGGTATTGGCCGAAACCCTGGGCTCGATCGGCGCCTTTTACGCCAGCCCCGAAGGCCACCGCGGCGTGGGCCTGGACATCAACGCCAACCACCTGCGCTCCGCGACCAGCGGTTGGGTCACCGGCACGGCGCGGCCCGTGCACATCGGGCGCACCACGCAGGTGTGGGCGATTGAGATGGTGAACGACGCGGGCGAGTTGACGTGTGTCTCGCGCATCACCATGGCGATTCTTTCGCCTCGCTAAAAGTTTGGGTGTTTTTGGCCTCTAGCGCTTATTAGATAAGCGTAGGCAGCTAGCAAAATAATAGTTTGCTGCGCGACGCCGTACACTGCGGCACTGATTTCTCACCACACCCATATGCAGGGCCAGCTTTTCACCCAGGACTTCCTCACGCGCGGCATTCTGGAGACGCCCGCGCATCAGGCACTGGACGACGCCGCGCTCGCTGGCCTGCGCGCCGCGCTCGCGGTAATTCTTGCCGGACGCACTGCGCAGAGCACCCTGAACGAAGCGCAAACCGAGAGCGAAATCATCGCCCCGGTGCTGCTCGCGCTGGGCTGGGAAGACACGCTCCCGCAAGTCAATCTTTCGGGAAAGCGGCGCGAAGACGTGCCCGACTGGCTGCTGTTTGCCAACCCCGCCGCCAAAGCCGCTGCGCTGCCGCTCAAAGACGACCAGCGCTACCGCCACGGTCTCGCGCTGCTCGAAGCCAAGCGCTGGCTGCGCCCACTGGACCGGGGCGATGCGTTCGAGGCGACCGACCCCGACGCGCCGTCGAGCCAGATGCTGCGCTACCTGAGCCGCGCCGACGTGGTCTCCGACCGCGCCGTCAAATGGGGCGTGCTGACCAATGGCGCGGTGTGGCGCCTGTACTGGCAGGACGCACGCTCGCGCTCCGAAGACTTCTTTGAAATCGACCTCACCGCCGCGCTCGAACTCCCCGGCCACCAGCGCCATATCGAAGACTTCGCCCCCGCGCATGCGCTGCGTCTGTTCGCACTGTTCTTTGGCCGCGCCGCCTTCCTGCCGCAAGACTGGGACAGCACCGGCCGCAGCTTTCACGCCTATGCGCTGAACGAAGCGCGCTTGTACGAAGAGCGCGTCTCGCAAGACCTGGGCGCGCGCGTTTTTGCCGACGTGTTCCCCCAGTTGGCCGACGCACTGCGCCGCGACGACCTGGAGGCGCGTACCCACACGGTGGGCTACGGCCAGTTCACGCGCCAGCAGTTCACGCCCGACTACCTGGAAGAGGTCCGCGAGGCGGCGCTGGTCATGCTCTACCGGCTGCTGTTTTTGTTCTACGCCGAAGACCGCCACCTGCTCCCGGTACACGACCCGCGCTACGCGCCTTACAGCGTGCGCCGCATCCGCGAAGAAGTGCGCGACAAGGTGGACGCCGGGGCGAGTTTCTCCAGCACCATGCCGCGCATCTGGCTGGCGCTGCGCGGCGTGTTTGGCCTCATCAACAAGGGCGACGACGACATCGGCATGCCGGCCTACAACGGCGGCCTGTTCAACCGCGCCCGTGCGCCGCTGCTGGAGCGCACCGACGTGCCCGACAAGGTGATGGCGCCCATCATCGACGCGCTTTCGCGCCGCACCGAAGACCTGCTGCGCGGCTGGATCAACTACCGCGACCTCGCCGTCGCGCACCTGGGCAGCATCTACGAACGCCTGCTCGAATACAGCCTGGTGCACCGCGTGCAGGCGCGCGACGACTACAAAGACAAAGCCGAGGTGGACCGCATCGAGGCCACGCCGTCGAGCTTTGCGCGCAAGGTGTCGGGCAGCTACTACACGCACGACGACCTGGTGCGGCTGGTGCTGCGCGAATCGGTGGGCCGGCTGGTGGCTACGCGCGTGCAGCGCTTTGAAGCGCAGGTCAAAAAGTGGGCGCGCAAGGCCTCGCTC
>JBATPF010000269.1:0-1872 GCA_049291355.1 Giesbergeria sp. | reverse complement strand
GTGTGGTGCCGCTGATTCGGCAGATTCAGGAACAGACCGACCAGTGGCGCGCCATCGAAATGGCCCGCGCCCGGCGCCGGCTGGCCCGCGGCGAGGACGTGGACGCGGTGCTGGAGGCGCTCTCGCGCGGGCTGTCCCGCAAAATGCTGCACGGCACCATGGCCGAGCTGCGCGCCAGCGACGCGGAGGCGCGCGATCAAACGGCGCGCACCGCTTCGCGCCTGTTTCTGCGTTCGCAAAGCAAAACCCCCTTGTAGCGCTGGATCAGCCTACTTTTCTAGCTACCTTTCTGGTAGCTAAACCATCTTTCGCGCATGCAAACATTTCTCAGGAACCAGCTCGAACGCTATGCCCGGCGCATGGAGGAGCTCGACTTCCTGCTCTCGCGCGAGGACATCATGGCCGACATGGGCCAGTACCGCGCGCTGTCGCGCGAGCACGCCGAGGTGACGCAGATTGCCGGTCGCTTTGCCCGCTACCGCCAGTGCGAAGCGGACCTGGACTCGGCGCGCGGCCTGCTGGACGACCCCGACATGGCCGAACTGGCGCAGGACGAGATCGCCACGGCCGAGGCCGAAATGCCGGCGCTCGAAGCCGAACTGCAGCGCCTGCTGCTGCCCAAAGACCCGCAGGATGCGCGCAACGCCTTCCTTGAAATACGCGCCGGCGCTGGTGGCGACGAATCGGCGCTGTTTGCCGGCGACCTGACGCGCATGTATTCGCGCTACGCCGCCAACGTGGGCTGGCGCGTCGAGGTGGTCAGCGAGAGCCCGTCCGAGCTCGGCGGCTACAAGGAAATCGTGCTGCGCATCGAAGGCGAAGGCGGCAGTGGCCCGGGCGGCGCAGGCGTGTACGGCACACTGCGCTTTGAATCCGGCGGCCACCGCGTGCAGCGCGTGCCCGCCACGGAAACCCAGGGCCGCATCCACACCAGCGCTTGCACCGTGGCCGTGATGCCTGAGCCGGACGAGCACGAGGCCGTCAAACTCAACCCGGCAGACCTGCGCATCGACACCTTCCGCGCCAGCGGCGCCGGCGGCCAGCACATCAACAAGACCGACTCGGCCGTGCGCGTGGTGCACCTGCCCACCGGCATCGTCGCCGAATGCCAGGACGGCCGCAGCCAGCACGCCAACAAGGCCAAGGCGCTGCAGGTGCTGCAGGCGCGCATCCAGGAAAAAGAGCGCAGCGAGCGCGCCGCCAAGGAAGCGGCCGAACGCAAGGGCCTGATCGGCAGCGGCGACCGCAGCGACCGCATCCGCACCTACAACTTCCCGCAAGGGCGCTTGACCGACCACCGCATCAACCTCACCTTGTACAAACTGCTGGCGGTGATGGAGGGCGATCTGGGCGACGTGCTGCAGGCGCTCGCCCACGCCCGCGAGGCCGAGCTGCTGGAAGAATTCGAGATCGGCGCGCTGTAGGTCTGTCGCCAGCGTGCGGCGCTGAAAATTTGAATGAAATAGGGCTCCAGCGCTTTACCCATAAGCGCTAGCAGCTATGCAAACTATAGTAAAAACTGTTTCTTCCGCGTTGGCCTGGGCGCAGGCGCAGGGCCTGGAGCGCATCGACGCCCAATGGCTGCTGCTGCACGTGCTGGGCCAGCCGGACGCGGGGCGGGCCTGGCTGATCGCGCATGGGGACGATGCGCTGAGCAACGCCCAAAGCGAGCATTTCTCCGCCCTGTGCGCGCGCCGTGCAGCGGGTGAACCGGTGGCCTACCTCACCGGGCACAAGGGCTTCTACGGCCTCAACTTGCAGGTGGACGCACGCGTGCTCGACCCCCGGCCCGACACCGAAACCCTGGTGGACTGGGCACTGGAAGTCCTGGCCCCCGTCGCCGCCCCGCGCGTGCTGGACCTGGGTACGGGC
>JBATPF010000268.1:0-10602 GCA_049291355.1 Giesbergeria sp. | reverse complement strand
GCCCGAAGCAGTGCGCGAGCACCCGCGCTCGCACACCGGTGCGGCGTTGCGCGACTACGCCGCTGCGCTGGGGGCGGGCGGCTCGGGCGTTTCCGACGCGATGTCTATGCTCCTGAATCAGAAGCGGTTGGCGCAAGCGCAGCGTGCGCTGCAAGCCAAAAATAGCATAGAAATTATCAACGCCCGCGAACACAACCTGCAAGGCCTGTCGGTGGAGATTCCGCGCGGGCGCTTCAACGTGATTACCGGCGTCAGCGGCTCGGGAAAATCCACGCTGGCGTTCGATATCCTGTTCAACGAAGGCCAGCGCCGCTACCTCGAATCGCTCAACGCCTACGCCCGCAGCATCGTGCAACCGGCCGGCCGGCCCGAGGTCGATGCCGTCTACGGCATTCCACCCACGGTGGCCATTGAGCAGCGCCTCTCGCGCGGCGGGCGCAAGAGCACGGTGGGCACCACCACCGAGGTCTGGCACTTTTTGCGGCTGCTGTACGTCAAGCTGGGTACCCAGCACTGCATCCACGACGGCGCGGCGGTGCAGCCGCAGACGCCCGAGCGCATTGCCGCGCAACTGATGCGCCAGTTCCGTGGCCAACACATTGGGCTGCTGGCGCCGCTGGTGGTGGCGCGCAAAGGCGTCTATACCGAGCTGGCCGACTGGGCCCGGCCGCGCGGCTACACGCACCTGCGCGTCGATGGGAATTTCGTTCCCGTCACGCCGTTCGCACGCCTCGACCGGTTCAAGGAGCACACGATTGAGTTGCCGGTATGGAGCCTGGATGTCACTCCGAAGAACGAAGCGCTGTTGCGTGAGCAATTGGCCCGTGCGCTGGACCTGGGCAAAGGTGTGGTGCATGTGCTGAGTGGTCTGGACGGCCTCGCAGAAGCGCTGGGCGCGGGTCGGCCCACGGCGGGCATCGGCCAGTTGCAGGTGATTTCCACCAAACGCGCCTGCCCGGTCTGCGCCACCTCGTACCCGGAGCTGGACCCACGCTTGTTCTCCTACAACAGCAAGCACGGCTGGTGCCCCGACTGCGTGGGCACGGGTGTCAAGCTCAGCAAAGAGCAGCGAAAGGTGTTCGATGATTCGGTACAGGCCGACGACCAGAAGGGCCGCGAGCAGACCTTTGCCGAGCCCGAAGTGGAAGACGTGCAAGACCTTGCCTGCCCGACCTGCGCCGGCACGCGCCTGAACCCCACCGCCCGCGCGGTGCAGTTTGCCGGCGTGGCGATTACGGACTTGGCCCAGCGCTCGGTGAAGGACATGCACGCCTGGGTGCAGAGCCTGGATGCGGTGGATGCGGTGGATGCCGGTGGCGCAGCCGCTCCGGCGTTCGCGCTGACCACCCGCGAAGCCGCCATCGCCCGCGACCTGCTGCCCGAGATTGCCGGGCGCCTGTCCTTCCTGGAACAAGTCGGCCTAGGTTATTTGACGCTCGAGCGCGGCGCGCCCACGCTCAGCGGCGGCGAGGCGCAGCGCATTCGCCTGGCGGCCCAGCTCGGCAGCAACTTGCAGGGCGTGTGCTACGTGCTCGACGAGCCCACCATCGGTTTGCACGCGCGCGACAACCAGATGCTGCTGGGCGCGCTGCGCCAGCTCCGCAACCACGGGAACACGCTGGTGGTGGTGGAACACGACGAGGACACCATCCGCGCCGCCGACCACATCATCGACATCGGCCCCGGCGCCGGCAAGCGCGGCGGCACGCTGGTGGCGCAGGGCACCGTGCAGGACGTGACCGCCGCCGAGGGTTCGCAAACCGGCCGCTACCTGCTGCACGCCATGCGGCATCCGCTGCAAGCGCGGCGGGTTGTGGCGGATCACAGGCAGGCAGAGCAGGAGCATGCTTCTATTTCGATAGCTGCTAGCGCAGATGGGATAAGCGCTGGAGGCCAAAAAGGCTCTAAATCTGAGGAGCCCCTCACCTGGCTCACGGTCCACGGCGCGCAATTGCACAATCTGCAGAACGTCACCGCCCACGTGCCGCTGGGCCGCCTCGTCGCCATCACGGGAGTCAGTGGCTCAGGCAAATCCACCCTGGCGCGCGACGTGCTGCTGACCAACGTCCAGGCCTGGGTGCAGCAGCGCTCGACCAAAGCCGGGCGCGACGCCATGGATGCGGGCAAATCGCCCGCGCTGATCGGCTGCGCGGGCCTCTCGGGCTTTGAGACCATCGACCGCGTGCTCGAAGTCGACCAGACGCCGATCGGCAAAACGCCACGTTCCTGTCCCGCCACCTACATCGGTTTCTGGGACACGGTGCGCAAGCTCTACGCCGAAACACTGGAAGCCAAAGCGCGCGGCTATGCGGCCGGGCGCTTCAGTTTCAACACCGGCGCCGGCCGCTGCGCGGTGTGCGAAGGGCAGGGCGTGCGCACCATCGAGATGAGCTTTCTGCCCGACGTGAAAGTGCCCTGCGAGGCATGCCACGGCGCGCGCTTCAACCCCGAGACGCTGGCCGTCACCTGGCGCGGCAAGAGCGTGGGCGAGGTGCTGCGCATGGAGGTCGACGAAGCGGTGGACTTTTTCGCCGCCATGCCCTCCATCAGCCACCCGCTGCAATTGCTGAAGGACGTGGGCCTGGGCTACCTCACGCTGGGCCAACCCAGCCCCACGCTCAGCGGCGGCGAAGCGCAGCGCATCAAGCTGGTGACGGAGCTGACCAAGGTGCGCGACGAGGTCGGCCGACGCGGGCAGAAGGTGCCGCACACGCTGTACGTGCTCGATGAGCCTACCGTGGGGCTGCACATGGCCGATGTCGACCGTCTCATCCACGTGCTGCACCGCCTGGTGGGCGCGGGCCACAGCGTGGTCGTCATCGAGCACGACCTGGACGTGATTGCCGAAGCCGACTGGGTGCTGGACCTGGGACCCGAGGGCGGCAACGGCGGGGGGCGCATCGTGGCGGCGGGCACGCCCGAGGACGTGGTGCGCGCCGGCACGCCCACGGGGGTGGCGCTGGCGCCGGTGCTGGCGCGTTAAAGCGGCGGCGGTGTCCTACGGCCGCCGGTGCATGGAACGCACAAGCATCTTTGGGGGCCACTTTTAGCATGGGGCATGCGCGGTAGAACTCTCTGCCGCCGTTCTTTCACACTTTGCTTTGGAGTTCCCCATGTCTGTTTCCCGCCTTCTTTTCGCCGCCGCCGCGGCCAGCGCACTTCTTCTGACCGCCTGTGGCGGTGGCAGCGACGAAAATCCGATTCCGAGCAACAAGGCAGGCGTTCTGACCGTCAGCCAGGCCACGGTGAGGGGGCTGAATGGCATCTACGGAGATGGCACGATCAACCTGACCGACGTCGAGCGCAAGAACCCCATTGGCTCCGTCCCCGAGCTGTGCTCGTTCAAGTTCGATGGTGCAAAGAAAGTTGGCTCGGGGGCTGAGGCGTTTGGGGATGTGCGCTACGAAAGCGGCGGGGATGCGCTGTATATCATCTACCTCACCTTTGACGGCAAGGAATACAAGAGCAACGAGACCACCGACACGGCGGTTCGACGTGATCTTGATCAGGTCTTTTTGAACGGAAAAGTCCTGCGCGCCAGCGACGACTCGGGCGCTACGGTCAAGGTCAGCGCAGTGATTCCGATGCGCGGCAGCCGCCCCGCTGGTTGCTAAAGCATTCGATCCGGTTGAAAGACCCCGGCATGCCTTGTTGGCCTGCCGGGGTCTTTTGCTTGGGGCCGGGAGATTCGGGTTAACGCGGGGTGCTAAGTCCCTGATTCATCAGTGTTTTCCCTTGGCTTGGCGTTTTTGCCGCAGCTTGGTGATATTTCATCAGTCGGCCGTAAGGTTTTCCGCTAAAAGTCGGCCACGCAATCGCGCGACTTCGTCCGTTCGGCTGCGTGAGGGGCAGCGGGTTTTCTCGCTGCGTTTCAAAAACGAAAGGGGAGACAAAATGAAGGAAGACAAAAGCAGTCAAGCCTACTGGAAGGCCACGCTAAGCCTGTTGTTCAAGATATTGATCATCTGGTTTCTCGTGTCGTTCGGGGCCGGCATCCTGTTCGCAGACATGCTCAACAGCATTCATCTGGGTGGCTATCCACTCGGGTTCTGGTTTGCCCAGCAGGGGTCCATCTACATCTTCATCGTGCTGATTTTTTATTACGCCAAGAAGATGGGTGACATCGACCGCCGCTTCAACGTGCAAGAAGAGTGAGGACAGAGCCATCATGGATCTCCAAACCACCATTTACATCTTCGTCGGTCTGAGCTTCGCGCTCTACATCGGCATCGCCATTTGGGCGCGCGCGGGCTCGACGAGTGAGTTCTATGCCGCCGGCGGAAGCGTTCACCCCATTACCAACGGCATGGCGACGGCGGCCGACTGGATGAGCGCGGCGTCGTTCATCTCCATGGCCGGCCTGATCTCCAATATGGGCTACGGCGGCGCGCTGTTTCTTATGGGCTGGACGGGCGGCTACGTGCTGCTGGCCATGTTGCTGGCTCCCTACCTGCGCAAGTTCGGCAAGTTCACGGTGCCCCAGTTCATTGGTGACCGCTTCTACTCAAAGACGGCCAGCACCATCGCTGTGGTCTGCCTGCTGATCGCCTCGCTGACCTACATCATCGGCCAGATGACCGGTGTGGGCATTGCATTTGCGCGCTTCCTGGGCGTCTCCAGCGACACCGGCATTTACGTGGGCATGGCCATTGTGTTTGCCTACGCCGTGTTTGGTGGCATGAAGGGCATTACCTACACCCAGGTGGCACAGTACATCGTGCTGATTCTGGCGTTCACGGTACCGGCCGTTTTCATCTCGTTGGCGCTGACGGGCAACGGGCTGCCACAACTGGGTCTGGGGGGCGACTACCGTGGTACGGACATGACGCTGCTGGCCAAGCTCGACAGCGTGGTGACCGACTTGGGCTTTGGCAAGTACACCACCTCGCTTCCGGGCAGCAAGCTGAACATGTTCATGTATACGCTGTCGCTCATGATCGGTACCGCCGGCCTGCCGCACGTCATCATGAGATTCTTTACCGTCCCTTCGGTGAAAGATGCACGTCTGTCGGCCGGCTGGGCTCTGGTGTTCATCGCCATTCTGTACACCACGGCTCCCGCTGTGGGCGCCATGGCCAAGTTGAACCTGCACGCCACAGTGAACACTGCGGTGAAGGCGGGTGGCGACTTGTTCGCACCGGAAGCCAGTATCAAGGCGGCAACGCAGCCCGACTGGATGAACCGTTGGGAGAAGACGGGTCTGCTGAAGTGGGAAGACAAGAATGGCGATGGCCGCATTCAGTACTACAACGACAAGACCAAAGACAAAACCGTGCTTGACAAAGCCACTGCTGCCGGTTGGAAGGGCAACGAGTTGACGGTCAACCCCGACATCATCGTGCTGGCGAACCCTGAAATCGCGCTGCTCCCTAACTGGGTGATCGGTTTGGTGGCTGCGGGTGGCTTGGCTGCGGCGCTGTCGACGGCGGCCGGTTTGCTGATGGCCATTTCGTCCGCGGTTTCGCACGACCTCGTGAAAACCGTGTTCAACCCGCAAATCAGCGAAAAGAACGAGTTGCTGGCCGGCAAGATATCCATGGCGGTTGCGGTGGTCGTGGCAGGCTACCTGGGGCTTAACCCGCCAGGCTTTGCTGCGGGCACTGTGGCGCTGGCCTTTGGTATTGCGGCCAGCTCGCTGTTCCCCGCCATCATGATGGGGATCTTCAGCAAGAAGATGAACAAGGAAGGCGCCATCTCGGGCATGATTGCCGGCCTGTTCTTCACCCTGTTCTATGTGTTTGCACACAAGGGCGTCTTCTTCATCAAGGGTACCGAGTACCTGGACCTGATCGGCGGCGCCAACAGCTTCTTCGGCATTACGCCGGAAGCCATCGGTGCTGTCGGCGCTGCGGTGAACTTCTTGGTGGCTTTCCTGGTGGACAAGGTGACGGCGCCTCCGCCCGCGCACATCCAGGCCATGGTGGAAGCCGTTCGCATTCCACGCGGCTCCAAACTGGTCGGCGGTGCACACTAAAGGCGTTGGCCAGCAGGTGACTGCCATGCCGCGGAGGTGACGCGGCGGCAGTCACCATCCAAGGCCCCGCCGGCTGTGCTGGCAGGGCCTTTTTTATGGATATTCACAGATGGCAGCGCTCGCACCGCAGCCGTCCGCTTTGGGAGCCCCGCATGGTTTTTGATGTCAGCGTCGCCTTGACCTGGATTCTCTATATCGCCTTGTTCCCGATTGCCTTCTTCTGGTTTCGGCGCGCCTGGCGAATTGCCTTTCGCCGGGATTTTTCGGAGGTGGCGCTCAAGGGGGGCGAGTCACCACCCAACGCTGAAAAGTACGCCCCCTATGTCATGGCCATCAATCTGCTTGCCGGCAGCGTGGCGGTGGTGGTGATCGCGGGCGTGGCTCTGGGGCAACTCGACTACAACACCTGGACCGCCATGGCGGGCAGCACCATCTGGTGCAAATTTTTCATTGATTTCGCTATTTCGCGCCATGCGCACATGCAGCGCGGTGCAAAGCCGCAGCCGCGCGCCGGTAAGTAAGTCACCGGTAAGTGGTCGGGCCACAATGGTGGACTCCGCGCGCCTGCCGTGCGTTGCCGCCCTTGAACGGAGATTGCCGTGAGCAACACGCTGCGTTCCCAGCGCCTCGGCGCCTTGTTTGCCGCAGGCTGGCTGCTGCTGAACTTTCCGCTGCTGGGTTTGTGGGACAGCAACGTGACCGTGCTTGGGATTCCGCTGTTTCCGCTGGCGCTGTTTGCGATCTGGGGAGGCACGATTGGCACCGTCGCCTGGTGGATGGAGTCGCGGCCGGCGCTTGAAACGCCGGCAACTTCCTTGCCCGAGCCAGCGCCGCAGGCGCGGGAATGACCGCCATGCTGCCAGCGCCGCTCGTCATCGGCACTTCGCTGGCCTATCTGCTGCTGCTCGTCGGCGTCGCTTATTGGGCCGACCGCCGGGCTGCGGCGCGCCGCTCAGTCATCGCCAGGCCCTGGGTGTACGCGCTGTCGATGGCGGTGTACTGCACCGCCTGGACCTACTTTGGCAGCGTCGAGCGCGCGGCCACAGGTGGCATGTGGTTCCTGCCCATCTACCTGGGACCAACGCTGGCCATGGCGCTGGGCTGGACGGTGCTGCGCAAGATGATTCGCATCGCCAAGACGCACCGCATCACCTCGATTGCCGATTTCATCGCCAGCCGCTATGGCAAGAGCCAGTTGCTGGCGACGCTGGTGACGCTGGTGGCGGTGGTGGGCATCGTTCCCTACATTGCACTGCAGCTCAAGGCCGTGTCCTCGGGCTATGCGCTGCTCACGTCCGGCAGTGCGGTGGCACCGGCACACCTGCACTGGAGCCAGGACAGCGCCTTTTACGTGGCCATCGCCCTGGCCGGTTTCGCCATCGTGTTTGGTGCGCGCCATCTTGACACCACCGAGCGCCATGAGGGCATGGTGGCCGCCATTGCCTTTGAGTCGCTGGTCAAGCTGGCCGCTTTTTTGTGCGTCGGCGTGTTTGTCGTTTACGGCCTGTTTGGTGGTCTGGGCGACATTTTTTCCCAGGCGCGGGCGCGGCCTGAGCTCGCGGACCTGCTGCATGCCGAGCAGGGCGGGGCCTATTCCTGGGCGCGCTGGATGGGGCTGATGGTGCTGGCCTTGTGCGCCGCGCTGGTGCTGCCACGACAGTTTCAGGTCATGGTGGTGGAGAACGTGCACGAAGACCATGTGCGCCGCGCGAGCTGGATGTTTCCGCTCTACCTCTTGCTGATCAACCTCTTCGTGCTGCCCATTGCCCTGGGCGGCCTGCTCTATTTCAGTGGTGGCGAGCACAACCCCGAGCACTTCGTCCTCTCGCTGCCCATGGCCGCGGGGCAGAACGCCCTGGCGCTGTTTGTCTTCATTGGCGGCTTGTCCGCCGCCACCGGCATGGTGATTGTTGAGACGGTGGCGGTCTCCACCATGGTCAGCAATGAGCTGGCACTGCCGCTGCTGCTGCGGCTTCGATTGCTGGGTACCGCCCACCAGCCGCGCGATTTCACGCGTTCGCTGCTCATGATTCGCCGTGCCGCCATCGTGGGCGTGCTGCTGCTGGGTTACATGTATTTTCAGCTGGCCGGGGACGCCTATGCGCTGGCGAGCATTGGCCTCATCAGCTTTGCCGCTGTGGCCCAGTTTGCCCCGGTACTGCTGGGCGGCATGTACTGGCGCGGCGGCACCCGCGCGGGCGCCCTCGCCGGGCTGATCATGGGTTTTGGCGTGTGGGTCTACACACTCATGCTGCCGTCGATTGCCAAATCGGGTTGGCTGGATGCGGGCTTCCTCACGGCCGGGCCGTGGGGCGTTGCCTGGCTGCGACCCGAATCGCTGTGGGGACTGCAAGGGCTCGACAGCCTGACCCATTCGCTGTTCTGGAGCCTGCTGATCAACTGCGCGGCCTATGTGATCGTCTCGCTCTGGCGCGCTCCGTCCGGGCGCGAAGCCAGCCAGGCGCTGCTGTTTGTCGACGTGTTTCGGCGCGGCACGGCGCAAACGCCGGTGTTCTGGCGCGGGCGCGCCGACGCCGCCGAACTCAAACGTCTTTGCGAGCGATTTCTCGGCGTGGAGAAAACCCGCGAGCTGTGGCGCAGCTACGCCAAGGAGGCGGGCTTGCTCGCGGACCAGGCCCTGGTACCGGACGCACGCCTGGTGCAGTTTGTCGAAGCCCAACTGGCCGGGGCGGTCGGCAGTGCCTCGGCGCGGGTGCTGGTGGCTTCGGTGTCTGACGAGGAGGCGCTGTCGCAAGGCGACGTGCTGGTCATGTTGGAAGAGGCCTCGCAGCTGCGCAGCTACTCGCGTGCGCTCGAAACCAAGTCGCGCTCGCTGGAGCAGGCCACCAGTGAGCTGCGCAGTGCGAACGAGCAGCTCAAAAGCCTGGACCGTTTGAAGGACGATTTCATGTCGTCGGTCACCCATGAACTGCGCACACCGCTGACCTCGATACGCGCGCTGGCAGAGATTCTTCAGGGCGATGCCGACGTACCGCCGCAGCAGCGCCAGCGCTTTGTCGACATCATCGTGCAGGAGACCGAGCGCCTTACCCGGCTGGTCAATCAGGTGCTCGACATGGCCAAGATCGAGTCCGGGCATATTGACTGGCGCCTGGCCGACATCGACGTGCGCGCACTGCTTGAAAAAGCCATGGCCACCACGGCGGCGCTGCTGAGTGACCGGGGCGCCGAGATGGAGCTCGATGTGCCCCAGACCCTCCCGTTGCTGCACGCTGACCCGGACCGTTTGCTCCAGGTGCTGCTCAACCTCATCTCCAACGCCGCCAAGTTCGTGCCACCGCAGGGTGGGCACGTGCAACTGCGCGCACGCGGAGATGGGAAGGGCCTGACCGTGTGCGTGCAGGACAATGGTCCCGGTGTGCCTGCGGGCCACGAGCACCTCATATTTGACCGCTTTCATCAAGCAGGTGGGCCCACGCCGGGCGGTCAGGGCACCGGTCTGGGTCTGCCGATCAGCCAGCACATCGTGGCGCACTTTGGCGGCCGCCTGTGGCTGGAGCCGCCTGCCTCTGGCGCACCACCCGGCGCCTGTTTTTGCTTCTGGCTGCCCTGGCGGCCCGCCCTTTCTGGAGACACTGCCCCATGACACAAAAGAAGATTTTGATTGCCGACGACGAACCCAACATCGTGGTGTCGCTTGAATACCTGCTGCAGCGCGAGGGCTACGCGGTGAGCATTGCCCGCGACGGTCAGCAGGCGTTGGACGCCATCGCCCGCGAGGCGCCGGATCTGGTGCTGCTCGATGTGATGATGCCCATCAAATCGGGCTTCGAGGTGTGTGCCAGCGTGCGGGGCGACGCCGCGCTGGCGCACACGCGCATCCTCATGCTCAGCGCCAAGGGACGCGATACCGATCTGGCCAAAGGCATGGCTCTGGGCGCGGACGACTACATGACCAAGCCCTTTGCCACGCGTGAACTGGTGGCGCGCGTGGCCGAGATGCTGGCCAAGGACCGCCCATGAAACGCATCGACCCACGCCTGCTGGCGGCCATTGCGCTGGCTGGCCTGGTGATGGCGCTGTGGTTGGTGCTGATGTCGGCCATCGTCTGGTCCACGCTCAGCCCACCTGAGCGTGAGGCTGTGGGCGAGGTGCTGGCGGGGCGGATCGCGCTGGTTTTTGTCGGCTGGGTGCTGGGCCTGATCGCCGTGGCAGCAGCGCTGCGCGTGCTGCACCAGCGCTACGTCGGCGCGCCGCACCGTTTGCTGGAGGAAGTCCGTGTCGTGTTGGCGGCGCGCCGGCCACAGCTGCTCAAGCCGCGCGGCACGCGGGAGATGCAGGCGCTGGTGGTTGCGGTGAACGAGCTGGCGGGGCAGCGGGACCGCCTGCGTGCCGAGATGGACGCGCAGGTCACGCAGGCCAGCGAGCGTGTGCAGCAGGAGAAGGACCGCCTCGCTGCGCTGATGGCCGAGCTCCATCAGAGCGTGGTGGTGTGCAACCACGCCGGGCGCATCCTGCTTTACAACCAGCGCGCACGCCAGACCGTTCGGGCGCTATCGCAGGGGCCGCAGCTGGCCGATGGCGCCGAGCTGATCGGCATTGGCCGCTCGATTTATGCGGCGCTGGAGCGCCAGGTGCTGGCGCATGCCTTCGAGCGCATTCAGCAG
>JBATPF010000267.1:0-3753 GCA_049291355.1 Giesbergeria sp. | reverse complement strand
TCGCATGCCTGGGTTTTTCCGCCGATCTGGTGATGCAATCTTTCTGCCACACTGCGGCCTACCCCAAGCCCGTGGATGTGAAGATGCACCACGAGCTGCCCGAGTTCATCAGCAATCGCGGCGGCATTGCGCTCAAGCCCGGCGACGGCATCATTCACAGCTGGCTCAACCGCATGCTGCTGCCCGACACTGTGGGCACGGGCGGCGACAGTCACACGCGCTTCCCCGTGGGTATCAGCTTCCCAGCGGGCTCAGGCTTGGTGGCCTTCGCGGCCGCTACCGGCGTGATGCCGCTGGATATGCCGGAATCGGTGCTGGTGCGTTTCAAGGGCCAGATGCAGCCTGGCGTGACGCTGCGCGACCTGGTGCACGCCATTCCGCTCTACGCCATCAAGGCCGGGCTGCTGACCGTGGCCAAGCAGGGCAAGAAGAACATCTTCTCAGGCCGCATCGTCGAAATCGAAGGTCTGCCCGATCTGAAGGTGGAGCAAGCCTTTGAGTTGTCCGACGCATCGGCCGAGCGCTCGGCCGCTGGCTGCACCGTGTTCCTGAACAAGGCGCCCGTGATTGAGTACCTGCAGTCGAACATCGTGCTGCTCAAGAACATGATTGCGGAGGGCTATGAAGACGCACGCACCATCCGCCGCCGCATTCAGGGCATGGAAGCCTGGCTGGCCAACCCGCAGTTGCTGGCACCCGATGAAGACGCAGAGTACACGGCCGTCATCGAGATTGACCTGGCTGAAATCACCGAACCCATCGTCTGCTGCCCCAACGACCCCGATGACGCCAAGACGCTGTCGGACGTGGCTGGCGCCGCTATCGACGAAGTGTTCATCGGCTCGTGCATGACCAACATCGGCCACTTCCGCGCAGCCTCCAAGCTGCTCGAAGGCAAGAAGGACATGCCGGTCAAGCTCTGGATGGCGCCGCCCACCAAGATGGATGCGAAGCAGCTCACCGAAGAAGGCCACTACGGCGTCTTCGGTGCTGCCGGCGCCCGCATGGAAATGCCCGGCTGCTCGCTGTGCATGGGCAACCAGGCGCAGGTGAAAGAGGGCGCCACGGTCATGTCCACCAGCACGCGCAACTTCCCCAACCGCCTGGGCAAGAACACCAATGTGTACCTGGGCTCAGCCGAACTCTCGGCCATCTGCTCCAAGCTGGGCCGTATTCCCAGCAAGGAAGAATATCTGGCCGACGTGGGCGTCATTAACCAGAGCAGCGACAAGATCTATCAGTACCTGAACTTCGACCAGATTGCCGAGTACATGGACGTGGCGGACGGCGTAGGCACCTGATACGCACTCGTTTGCCATCACGCAGAAAACCCGCTTCGGCGGGTTTTTTATTGAGCGTGGCAGGCCGGGATGGGCAGGCTAGGTCAAGCGATTTCAGTGGTTTCGCCGGGTTTGCCCGGGGCGCACCAGAAAGCGCAGTCAATATCTGAATTGATAGCTGCTAGCGCATATGGAATAAGCGCTAGAGGCCAATTTTGCCTAAACTTTTTCGACTTCAAACACGCGGGCCAACAGCGCACCTTGCACCTCGCCGGTGAGCGGAATGCGCACCCGCAGCGGGCTGCCGGCGGCCACCTGAAGGGTTTCCCCTTCGAGGTTCTGCATGGCGGTTAGTCGCACGGTGCGGTTGCCGCTGGGGTGGATGATCTCCAGCAGGTCGCCCACCGCAAAGTGGTTTTTGGTTTCCACTTCCGCCCAGCCATCGGCGGCGCTTTTCACCTGGGCCACGTACTGGCTGCGCTTGGATTCGGAGCTGCCGGTTTCGTAATTCTGGTAGTCGTGGGCCGGGCGGCGCTCCAGCAGGCCGCCGGTGTAGCCCCGGTTGGACAGGCCTTCGAGTTCAGTGATGAGTTCGGGGTTGAAAGCGCGGCCCGCCACGGCGTCGTCGATGGCGCGGCGATACACCTGCGCCGTGCGCGAGACGTAGTACGCGCTCTTGGTGCGGCCCTCGATCTTGAGCGAATCAATGCCCATAGCCACGAGGCGCTGCACATGCTCTACCGCGCGCAAGTCCTTGCTGTTCATGATGTGGGTGCCATGCTCGTCTTCCATGATGGGCATGAGCTGACCGGGGCGCTCTTTTTCTTCGAGCAGGTAGATTTGGTCGGCTTTGGGATGGCGCTTGCCGTCGCCGCACCCGGAAAAGGCCGCGTTCTCGTCTTCTTGCGCCTTGTCGAAGTTGAAGTCGCCTTCCATGCGCACCGCCATCGCCTCACCGGTATTCGGGTCGATGGCTGCCTCTTGCGTGGCGTAGTTCCAGCGGCAGGCATTGGTGCAGGCGCCCTGGTTGGAGTCCCGCCGGTTGAAGTAGCCCGAGAGCAGGCAGCGGCCCGAGTAGGCGATGCACAGGGCGCCGTGCACGAAGACTTCAAGCTCCATGTCGGGGCATTCCTGGCGGATTTTTTCGATCTCGTCCAGGCTCAGTTCGCGCGACAGGATGATGCGTGTGATGCCCACCTTCTGCCAGAACTTCACCGCCATGTAGTTGGTGGTGTTGGCCTGCACCGAGAGGTGAATGGCCACCTCGGGCCACTTTTCGCGCACCTGCATGATGAGGCCGGGGTCGGCCATGATGAGGGCGTCGGGTCCCATGGCGATGATGGGTTCGATGTCGCGCAAATAGGTGCGTACCTTGTCGTTGTGCGGCAGCAGGTTGCTCGTCAAAAAGAACTTCTTGCCGCGTGCGTGCGCTTCCTCGATGCCGGTCTGAATTTGCTCGATGCGAAATTCGTTGTTGCGCGCGCGCAGGCTGTAGCGCGGCTGGCCAGCGTACACGGCGTCGGCGCCAAAGTCGTAGGCGGCGCGCATGCGCTCAAGCGAGCCGGCGGGCAAAAGCAGTTCGGGAGCGGGGCGGGTCATGGGGGTTTCCTGTAGGGCGCTTGCGGGCGCAGGTGCGCCAACGCCGCGCAGCGGCTGGGCTTTCGCTTCAGTCCTGAGGGCGAAAACCAATGACGAGCGCGGAAGGCACGCGCCCGTCGGTGTCTCTCGGCAGTGTGGCTGTTTTTTCCAGGGCGCGCAGCACGGCGTCATCCCAGGCCTTGTTGCCTGAGGACTTTGTCAACCGCGTGCCGACGATGGTGCCGTCGGGCGAGGTGCGCACCTCGACTTCGGCGCGGGGGGTGCCGCTCACGGTGTCGGGGTAGACGATGTTGGGTTTTACCTTGGCGGCCACGCGGCCTCCGTAACCGCCCGATGGCCCGGAGTCGCGCTCGGCGGTTCCGGTGGCAGTGGGCGCACCCGTGGCGCCGGCAAGCCCTTGCATGCGGCGAATGTTTTCCTGGCGGCGCTCGTCGGCGGCCTTGGCGCTGGCCTTCTCGATAGCCTCGTCCTTCTTGCGTTTTTCTTCGGCGAGCTTTTTCTGTTCCTTGTCTGCTTTTTCGCGCTCGGCCTTTTCGCGCTCGGTTTTTTCTTTCTGCAGTTTGTCTTTCTTCTCCTGCTCGACGCGCTGCAGCTCCTTGCGCTGCTTCTCGCGTTCGAGTTTTTCCTTCGTTTCGAGTTCGCGCTTTTCCTTGGCCAGGCGCTGCTTTTCGCGCTCGACGGCAATGTCGGCCTCGCGCGGATCGGGTTCTGCCCGCTGAGGAGGTGCGGGTGGCGGTGGTGTGACCTTGGGCGGCTGCGGCACCACGGGCGGCTCGGGTGGGGTTGGCTTGGGCGGCGTCGGCGGCTGTGGAGGGCTTGGGGGTTCCACGGCACGCGGCGCTGCCTGCTGCGGCACGGCAGACCACAGCTCGGC
>JBATPF010000266.1:0-6550 GCA_049291355.1 Giesbergeria sp. | reverse complement strand
AGCGCAGCAATGGCCCGTAAGGATGTCTGAGCCCTTGTGGCCGTGCCGAGAAGCGCAGGGGCGGGCGGATCAGGGCTCGCGTCTGTTTGAGCACCGCAGGTGCGAGTTGAGCGAGACCCCGTCCGGCACGAGCATCGCAGGTTGCCCGAAGCGCAGCGCAGGGACACGGACAGTAGGGCGGGCGTTCTTTGGTGACTTTCTTTCGCTGGAAAGAAAGTTACTGCGCCGCCGGGCGCACACCCCGGCTCCCGCCCTGCGACAAACGCACGCTCTCCATTCTTTGTCCGGGGCAGCTATAAAGTTCCATAAAATAACGCTCTAGCGCTTACTGGATAAGCGCTCGAAGCTACAAAATACGTAGCGATCAGACTGCAGGTGGCGGCAGCCTGAGCTGCGCCGCCTCGGCCACGGCGATGCAGTCGCGGATGTGCTGCTCGCCCAAAAAGCGCAGGGTGGCGTAGCCCAGGGCCGCCGACACGGCCTGGCCAGCCAGCGGAATGTATTTGCTTAGCTGCTTCGTGGTCATGCGCATGCCTGCGGTGCGCACCGCCTTGAGCGCCAGGTCGCGGGTGATGAACTTTCCGATCAGCACCGAGCCCACCATGGCCACGGCCTTTTGCACCTGCTCGCGTTTGTGCGGATCCAGCGCATCGAGCTGCGCAGGCGTCAACCCAAACTCGGCGCTGATCTGCGGCAGCAGACGCGAGAGCAGGGCGGCATCCACCGCCCAGTCGAGGCCGGGCACGGGCACGGTGCTGGCTACCGCAGCCACCAAGGCACGGCGATTCAGCAGCTTGCGTGCCCGTTGTGCGGCGGTCGCAATGGCGGTGTTGTGGGCCGTTTCGGCTGCAGCGGCTTTGGCAGGGCGGGGGGCAGGAAAGATACGTGGCATGGCCTGATCATCGCAGGCCGTGCGTGCCGAGCGGCTTCTTCAGCAGACTGGCTTCAAATTCGAACGCACTTTGCGGCGCTGCGCCAATGGTGGGAGAGATTTCGCGAAAGCGGTACTGGCCTGAAGGAAGGGCAGCGACGGCAGCAGGCGTCAGAAGGATTTGCCTGGGGCCGGCAATGTCTTCCCCCAACTTGCAGGCGAGGTTCATCTCGGCGCCGAACAGATCGCTCTCGGCAATCACCAGCGTGGGGCCAAAACCGATGCCCATGCTGACCCGCAGAGCACGGTCTGATGGCTGCACGGCGTTCATGGCGTCGAGCGCGCGGCCAATGTCGAGCGCGGCCTCCAGCGCGTGCAAGGGGTCCGAAAACACGGCGAAGAGGTTGTCTGCCTCTTGCTTGATGACAACGCCGCCATTGCCAACAATCGCCGGCGCGGCGGCTTGCTCCATCTGGTGGACCATGGCCAGGAAGTGGATGACCCCGAGCCGGCTGGTCGTACTGCTGAAGCCGCACATGTCCAGCACCAGCATGGCCACGGTGCGCACAAAGGCGGCCTCTATGGCTGCGTCAATTTCTGGCTGGGGGGTGCTGTCCTGGTTGCGCTGGGCCAGTAGGCTGTGCAGATAGGCCTTGTCGTGCGCCTTGGCGGTTGGGAGAGTGTCCATGTCAGCAAGAGGCCTTGTGTGGGCGCGGTCCGACATGGTAGCGCGCCCCTTGCGTACAGCGGCCAGTAGGCACCCGCAATTAAGCTGATCCGACCGATCCAAGCAACGTGCGCCTCTGCACGGTCTGCACAGATCCATGAGGAAATCGCCATGCAAACATCCCCACGCAATCGAACCACCTGGCTTGCGCCGCTGCTCTTGACAGCCCTGCTGGCCGTGCCCGGCTTGGCCTTCGCCCAGAACTACGAGGCCTCGCTGGAGCGCGGATCGCAACCCGACACCACGCCCGAGCAGCGCTACCGCACCGCCATTCGTGAGGCAGGTGGCGGTCTAAAACTGAATTTGGCGGCGTGCCGTGAGCAAGCCGCAGAGCGAAAGAGTTGCGAACGTGAGGCGCGTGCCACCTACCAGGACGATATGGCCTTTGCCCGGGAGTTGCGTCGCAACCCGGATGCCCGCCCAACCAGCATACGCGGCGGCATAGAAAGTACCGAAGTCACCACCATCCGCGTGATTCCGGCGAAATAAACCCGGAGCCGACCGCCAGGGCCTTGAAAAGGCTATTGGGTCAAACTTTGAGCGAGGCTCAAGCGGGCAACGGCATCGCCGTCAAGCGCTACGCGGCGTGCGCCGTTGAAGCGCCGCTGCCAGTAGCTGGCCTGCATGTCTTCTACGCGTACCTGTTGCCCGGTGCGTGGCGAATGAATGAATTTGCCATCGCCCAGATACACGCCCACATGGCTGAAGGCGTGGCGCATGGTGTTGAAGAACACCAGATCGCCGGGCTTGAGATCGCCCTTGTCGATCACCTGGGTGCTGGCGGCCTGGTCCTTGGCGCGCCGCGGCAGCACCAAGCCCGCTGTTTTCTCATAGACGGCGCGCACAAAACCGCTGCAGTCAAAGCCCGTCTCGGCGCTGTTGCCGCCGCGGCGGTAACGCAAACCAATAAAACCCATGGCAGTGGTCACCAGAGCCGAGGTGTTGTCTGCCACGGTGTGCGCCTGCGCAACCACGGTGTGCCCTGCCTGCTCGAAAGAGCGCATCACGACGGATTCGCTTTTCACCGGTACCGCGACAGATACGGGAGCCTGCGGCGAGGCCACTTCGGCTTCGGCAGGCGTTTCGGTGGGGGCTGCAATGGCCGCCTGAGAGCAGGCAGCGGCGATGAGCAGGGGCAAAATCCAACGTGGCATGGGCGCCGAGGGTAACACGATCGCCATCCTGCACTTCCAGGCGCTTTTTTCGGTCTGGCAAACGGGCTGCTGCGCTAAGCTGTGTGCACGGGGCGTCGGCCGATGGACCCCAGGTGCCACACATCCTGTTTTGAGGGACGTTTACGTGACTGAAGCCGAATCCCTGGTTACCCCCCAATCCCCTGAGCCTGGCGCAGGCCCGGACTCGACGCCGCAGCGCTCGTGCCTGGCACTGCGCCGTGTGGCCATCGACACCTGGCGCGAAAACGTCGCCTACCTGCACCGCGATTGCGAGGTCTACCGGGCCGAGGGGTTCCAGGCGCTCTCCAAAATCGAGGTGCGCGCCAACGGCCGGCGCATTTTGGCCACGCTCAACGTGGTGGATGACGATCGCATCGTCGCGGGGAACGAGGTGGGGCTTTCGGAAGATGCCTTTGCGCAACTCGATGTCCCGGAGGGACACAGCATTTCGGTGGCCCCTGCCGAGCGCCCGGCGTCCATGGGCGCACTGTTTCGCAAGCTGGCCGGCGAGCGTCTGGTCCAGGACGACTTTCGGGCCATCGTGCGCGACATTGTCGAAAAGCGCTATTCCAAGATCGAGCTCACCGCCTTTGTCGTCGGCTGTGCGCGCGACGAGCTCGACCGCGAGGAGGTGTATTTTCTGACCAATGCCATGGCAGCCAGCGGCACGCGACTCGACTGGCACGAGCCGCTGGTAGTCGACAAGCACTGCATTGGCGGAATTCCGGGCAACCGCACCTCGATGCTGGTGGTACCTATCGTCGCCGCGCACGGCCTGCTGTGCCCAAAGACCTCGTCCCGCGCGATCACCTCGCCGGCCGGCACGGCCGACACCATGGAGGTGCTGGCCCGTGTCGAACTGCCCCTGGCCGAAATGCACAACATCGTGCGTGAGTACCGCGGCTGCCTGGTCTGGGGTGGCACTGCACAGCTTTCGCCGGCAGACGACGTACTGATCTCCGTCGAGCGGCCACTGTCCATTGACTCGCCGGGGCAGATGGTGGCCTCCATCCTGTCGAAAAAGATCGCGGCCGGCTCTACCCACCTGCTGCTCGATATTCCTATAGGGCCCACCGCCAAGGTGCGCTCCGTGCCCGAGGCGCAGCGCCTGCGCCGCCTGTTTGAATACGTGGCGCAGCGCCTGGGCTTGGCGCTGGACGTGGTGATTACCGATGGCAGCCAGCCAATCGGGCAGGGCGTAGGCCCGGTGCTGGAGGCGCGCGACGTGATGCGCGTGCTGCAGGGCGACCCGCGCGCACCCACCGATCTGCGCGAAAAAGCGCTGCGCCTGGCGGGACGCATGATCGAATTTCACCCCGACGTGCGCGGCGGCGCCGGCTATGCGATTGCACGCGACATCCTCGATTCGGGCCGGGCGCTGGCGCGCATGCAGGCCATCATTGCGGCGCAAGGGGCCTGCGCCTTTGACCCCGAGCACCCCCAATTGGGCAGCTTGCAGTTCGAGGTGTATGCGCCCGTCGCCGGGGTGGTCACCGCCATCGACAACCTGCAAATGGCGCGCATCGCCCGCCTGGCCGGTGCGCCTACGGCGCAGGGCGCGGGGGTGGATTTGCTGTGCAAGCTGGGTGCTGTCGTGCTGCCCGGAACCGCCCTTTACCGTGTACACGCCAGCTATCCTGCCGACCTCGAGTTTGCGCGCCAGACCTGCGTGCGCGCGAGCGGCTACCGAATTGACGGCGCCGTGCCACCCGGCCCCTCCCTGGAAGAAAACTGAACATGCCCAGCTCCGCTGAATCTACGGCCTGCCTGCTCTACTTTGCAGACGAAGCCGCAAGCGCAGGGCGCCTGGCCGCTGCCACCGGCCTGCGGGCCCTGGAGATCGAATGCCACCGCTTCCCGGATGGAGAGATCAAGCTGCGCCTGCCAGTGGACGCTGCCGGCCGCCTGCCGGCGCGCGCCGTGCTGCTGCGCAGCCTGCACCAGCCCAACGGAAAGCTGATCGAACTGCTGCTTGCCACCGAGGCCGCGCGCACGCTGGGGGTTCAATCACTCGCCCTGGTCGCGCCGTACCTCGCCTACATGCGCCAGGACATCGCATTTCAGCCCGGGGAAGCGGTGAGCCAGCGCATCGTCGGGCCGTTTTTGGGACGAATGTTCAATGCCGTGGTCACCGTGGACCCGCATTTGCACCGCATCGCCCGCCTCGACGAGGCCATTCCCGACCGCGCCTGCGCCGTGGTCAGTGGCGCGCCGCTGCTGGCCGATTGGATCGCGGTGCAACGAAGCGCGCCGCTGCTGCTGGGGCCGGACGGCGAATCGGCGCAGTGGGTGGCCCAGGCGGCCGCCCGCCACGGTTTTGAGCATGCGGTGTGCAGCAAGACGCGCCAGGGCGATCGCCAAGTCATCGTCACGCTGCCGAATGTGGCCCTTCGCGGGCGCAGCGTGGTTTTGCTTGACGACGTCGCCAGCACCGGCCGCACCCTGATCGAAGCGACCCGCCTGCTGCGGGCGGCAGGCGCCGCGTCGGTGGATGTGGCCGTGACCCATGCGCTGCTGGCCGACGCCGATCTGGCGGCGCTGCATGCTGCCGGTGTTGGCGCCTTCTGGAGCACCGACTGCGTTCCCCACCCGAGCAACTGTGTCTACATGGCGCAAGCGCTGGGTCGTGCGCTGGGCGAACTGAGCTGGTGAAGGCGCCTGGGGCAGCCACCACACGCGACAATGGAGCGTTAGAACCCGCGAAGGACCCTTTTTATGTTGCTTGACGCCTCCGAATGCCAACTGGTGCTGGTGGACTACCAGGAGCGGCTGATGCCGGTCATCCACGATGCACAGGCCACGCTGGCCAATGCCTTGCGCCTGGCGCGTCTCGCCCAGCTCATGGAGGTGCCGGTCTGGGGCACCGAGCAAAATCCCTCCCGCCTGGGGCCCAACGACGCGCAGCTGCGCGCGCTGTGCAAGGACACGCTGTCGAAAATGCATTTCAGCGCCGCCGAAGAGGGTCTGGGCGAGTGGCTGCGCCCGCCTGCCAAGCCACCGGCCGGCAACGCGCGCAGCCTGCCCAAGCACCTGCAGAAAACAGCGCAACAAGCACCCGAGCGCAATGCCATCGTCATTGCCGGCTGCGAGGCGCATGTCTGCCTGCTGCAAACAGCGCTAGGCCTGCTGGAAGACGAGTTTGAGGTCTGGGTGGTGACCGACGCCTGCAGTTCGCGCACCGAACGCAACCGCGACGCCGCCTACGATCGCCTCGCAAGCGCCGGCGCCGAACTGGTCAGCACCGAAATGGTGGCTTTTGAGTGGTTGGCCAGCTGCGAAAACCCGGTATTCCGCGAAGCGCTCGCGCTCATCAAATAGGGCGCCCATGGCCCGGCCCGACCTGTCGTCGCTTTCCTCGCTGTTCTCGCGCGACACCCTGCGCTTCGTGCTGCGCCGCGTGCGCGAGCGCCTGTGGGTCAAGCCGCTGTTCATCGGCATCGTCTCGGTGCTGGCGGTGTTTCTGGCCAAGCTCTCGGACCGCTTCGAGCAGAGTGACTGGATCCCCGTCATCACCACCGAATCGGTGCAAAGCCTGCTCTCGGTGACGGCGGCAAGCATGCTGCCGATTGCGATGTTCGCTGTGGCGTCCATGGTGTCGGCGTATTCGTCGGCCAGCAACACCGCCACACCGCGCAGTTTTCCGCTGGTCATTGCTGACGACGTCTCGCAGAACGCGCTCTCCGCCTTCATCGGCGCCTTCATCTTCAGTGTGGTCGCGCTCACGGCGTCCAAAAACCAGTATTTCGAGGGCAACGGCCGCTTCACCCTGTTCTCGGT
>JBATPF010000265.1:0-1844 GCA_049291355.1 Giesbergeria sp. | reverse complement strand
CGTCGGCACTGCGCATGTCGCTCCACATGCGCGCGACGTACGCCGTCGCATCGCGCGCGGCGTTCAAGGGCGCGGGGACCGCCTGGGCGCCGTCCAGCAACGCGGCAGAAGCTGGCGCTGCATCCTGCAGGGGCAGGTCCGCCGCACCCAGCACGGGCTCGGCGGGGACCGGGGAATATTGCGGAAGCTCGGGCGTGTCGTTCATCGCAGTTTCAGGGTCGACAGACCGATCAGGCACAGGAGCATGGTGATGATCCAGAAACGCACAACGACCTGCGTTTCCTTCCAGCCGCTCTTTTCAAAATGGTGGTGCAGCGGTGCCATCTTCAGAAGGCGCCGGCCTTCGCCATAGCGGCGTTTGGTGAACTTGAACCAAGCCACTTGCGCCATGACCGACAAGGCCTCGACGACAAAAATGCCACCCATGATGGCGAGCACGATTTCCTGGCGCACGATGACGGCGATGGTGCCCAGTGCGCCGCCCAGAGCCAGCGCGCCTACGTCGCCCATGAACACCTGGGCCGGGTGCGTGTTGAACCACAGGAAGGCCAAGCCAGCGCCAGCCATGGCTGAGCAGAAGATGAGCAGTTCGCCGACCCCGGGAATGTGCGGGAACAGCAGGTATTTGGAGAAAGTCACACTGCCGGTGACGTAGGCAAACACGCCCAGTGCCGAACCCACCATGATCACCGGCATGATGGCCAGGCCGTCCAGCCCGTCCGTGAGGTTCACTGCGTTGCTGGAACCCACGATCACCAGATAGGTCATGGTGACAAATCCCACCACGCCCAGCGGATAGCTCACTTCCTTGAAGAATGGCAGCAGGAGCCCCGCCTGCGGCGGCAAGTCCACCGAAAAACCCGAACGCACCCAGCTCACAAAAAGCTGAAACACCTTGGGGTTCGAGCCTTCGGAGATGCTGAACACCAGCGCCAACGCGGCCAGCAAGCCGATGATGGACTGCCACATGTACTTCTCGCGCGAACGCATGCCGTTGGGGTCTTTGTAGACCACCTTGCGCCAGTCGTCGGCCCAGCCGATGGCGCCAAAACCCAGGGTGACGACAAGCACGATCCAGACAAAGCGGTTGGTCAAATCGGCCCACAGCAGCGTGGCGATGGCGATGCAGAGCAAGATCAGCACGCCGCCCATGGTGGGCGTGCCGCTTTTGACGTGGTGCGTCTCCATGCCGTTGGTGCGAATCGGCTGCCCGATTTTGAGCGCCGCCAGATGGCGAATCACGCGCGGTCCGGCCACCAGGCCCACCAGCAGCGCGGTCATTGCGGCCAGCACGGCGCGCAGCGTGAGGTACTGGAACACGCGCAAAAAGCCCAGCTCTGGCGAGAGCGACTGCAGCCATTGCGCCAGTTGCATCAGCATGCGGCACCCGTGACATGGGCGAGACGATCGGACGGCGATGGCTGCGCAGCCTCGGTGGCCGCCTGCACCACGCGTTCCATGCGCATGAAGCGCGACCCCTTGACCAGCACGCTGGCCGCCTCAGCCAGCGCCGCGCTCACCGCAGCCTGCAGTGCGTCCATGCTGTCGAAATGGCGAGCGCTGGTGCCAAACGCAGCCGCAGCCCCTGCCGACTGCACACCCAGGGTGAACAGCTGCTCAATGCCACGCTCCCGCGCCTGCGCTCCAGCTTCGGCATGGAACTGCGGACCGCCGCTGCCAATTTCGCCCATGTCGCCCAGCACCAGAAGGCGCGGTGCCGGCAGATCGGCGAGCAGCTCGATCGCGGCGCGCACGGAATCAGGATCGGCGTTGTAGCTGTCGTCCACCAGCGTGATGGCGCGGCCGGCGAACTCCAGCGCCAGTGCGCGCGAGCGACCGGACAC
>JBATPF010000264.1:0-4780 GCA_049291355.1 Giesbergeria sp. | reverse complement strand
AAATAGCGCTCGGCCGACAGCAACACGTCGTAGCCAGCAGCCTCCAACTCGGTGCGCGCGGCACCGGCCAACTGCTCATCCGACGAGAAGCAGGAGACGCGGCGCCCTTCGACCACGGGCTGCTCCGTGAGGTGCGGATGGCGGGCCAGAATGCCGCGCACGGCGGCTGGCGAGTGATCGGGCCAGCCTGCGTCCAGCCAGCCTTCGAGCGCCGGCAGCGGCGCTCGCTCGGCGCCGGCATACACCGCCGTGCCGACGTCGGAAATGATGTGATCCGGCTGCAGCGGCAGGTCGCCCAGCACATCGCGCATGGTGGTCAGGCTGCGCCCGGTGACGTAGATCAGCACGATCTCGCTGCGCCGCTGACCGACCCAGTCGTACAGGGCCGTGCGCTCGCCGGCGCTGCCGCCGAGAAACGTGCCGTCGAGGTCGGTGGCGAGAATGGTCTGGTGCATGGGCATTCCTTTCGTGAAGAGTGGACAAGAACACCGCCCCGGCGAAGGGCTGGCGGCAAAAACCACGGCCCCGGCACAAGCACGGATGAGAGAGAGGTGACAAGAAAGCACGGCCGCAGAGGCTGCCGTGAGCGAGGCGCGGCGTTTACTGCGCCGTGTCGGCTTCGGCAGCGCCCGAAGCCTGAGCCAGCGCCACCGCAATGGGGCCCTGCTTGCCCAGCATCAGGGTGCGCGTGGGGAAGGCAAAATCAACACCGAGGGTGGCGAATGCGCGCATCAGCCCCAGGTTGATGGCCTGCTGTACATCGCGGTAGGCGGCGTAGTCGGGCGTGAGCATCCAGTACACGACCTCGAAATCGAGGCTGGACCCGCCAAAGCCGGTGAAATGTGCGCGGTCAAACCGGGCCTGCTTCTGCGCATCCACGACTTTCTTGATGGCGCCCGGAACCTGCTCAAGCTGATCCGGTGTGGCATCAAACGTGAGGCCAAAGCTGAAGGGGATGCGCCGCTCTTTCATCAGCTTGTAATTGCGCAGCCGCGACTTCGTCAGATCGCCATTGGAAAATACCAGCACTTCCCCACTGAGGCTGCGCAAGCGGGTGGTTTTGAGGCCAATGTTCTCAACGCTGCCACTGAAATCGTCAATCACGACAAAATCACCGACCTGGAAAGGCTTGTCCAGAACAATACTCAAACTTGCAAACAGATCACCGAGAATATTCTGCAACGCCAGACCAATGGCAATACCGCCAATACCCAAACCAGCCACTAGGGCGTTGACATCAAAACCCAGGTTGTCGAGCAACAACAGCAGCAGAACGGCCCAGGCCACGACCCGGCCAATGAAACTCAGAATCGAAAGGGCGCTGGTAGTCGAAGGGTCTTTTTGCAGCGAATCCTGCCGTACATTCACGATCCAGCCGCTGATGAAGGCGCTGGCGCACAGCCCCAACTGCAGGAAAAATGCCACCGTGGCAATGCCCGACAACCAGCGCTCGGTGTTGGCGCGCAACACCAACTCATTGCTGGCCGGGTGCAATGCCACCAGGGCCACCAAATACCAGCGCACAGCGCGCAAACCCTGAACCAGTGCGTCGTCCCAGCGGGTGCTGGTGGCTGCCGCCCATTTGGAAATACGTCGAATGACCAGCGGCAATATGATTTTCATCAACACCACGGCCCCAGCAATCCAGGCCGCCGCCCGCAACCACGCGAGCATCTCATTGCCAGCAAAAGACATATCGAGAACTTCCTGCATCTTCCGGGGTACTCCTTGGGTCAGACAAAGCAAATATTATTGATCTGATTTCTGCGCAATGAGAATAATCAATATCAACAAAAGCGTCGTCATATAATACACGACGTGCAAATTATAACAGAGAAGATTCTGATTGTCTATATTCAATTAATCTGAGAATAGAATCAACATAATCCATGGCCTTCCCTCGGGTGCCTGAGGGAAGCACATCCTGACTTCGTCTGGTAGGCTCAAAGCGATGTCCGCCTCCCCTCTCGCAGCGCCTGCGGCGCCACCGATCGCAGCCCCGGCGGTGTCGGCCGGACTGGCCGTGGTGGTGCTGGCACTGCTGCTCAGCATTCAGCCCGTCACCACCGATCTGTACCTGCCCGCGCTCCCCGCGCTGACGCGCAGCCTGGGCGCGCCGGTGGCACAGGCACAGCTCACGCTCAGCGCTCTGCTGCTGGCGTTTGGCGTGTCGCAGCTTGCCTGGGGGCCGCTGTCTGACCGCTGGGGTCGCAGGCCCGTGCTGCTCCTGGGTCTGGGGCTGTACACGCTGGCGTCCGTCGGCAGCGCACTGGCGCCCTCCATGGATTGGCTGGTGATCTGGCGCACGCTGCAGGGCGCGGCCATGGGCGCGGTGGTGGTGTGTGCGCGCGCCATCCTGCGCGACTTGTACGCACCGCTGGCCGGGGCACGCGCCATGTCGCGCGCGCTCACCGGTCTGGGGATCGTCGCTTGCCTGAGCCCGCCGACCGGTGCGCTGCTCTCAAGCTGGCTGGGCTGGCGTGCGGCACTGCTGGCATTGACGGTTTTTTCGATGGCGACACTGGCGCTCGTGGCGCTGCGACTGCCCGAGACGCTGGTGCATCGCAATCCGCGGGCGCTGGAGCCCGCCACGCTGTCGCGCACCTGGATGCACGTGCTGCGCAACCCGACGTTTTGGGCGTTTTCCCTGCTGACCACGGCGTCTTACGGCGGGCTGTTTACTTTCTTGGCCTCGTCTTCGTTCGTGTTCATCGAAGTGCTGCATCTTTCGCGCACGCAGTACAGCTTTGTGCTGTTTTTTAGCGCTTTTTCCTATTTCGGCGGTACGTTTGCCTGCCGTGCGGTGCTTGCGCGCCATGGCCTGCGCCGCACTGTGGCAGTGGCGGGGGTGCTGAGCCTGGGCGGCGCGCTCACCATGTTGCTGCTGGCCTGGGCCGGCGTGCGACACCCAATCGCCCTGTTGCTGCCGTTCTACTTCTTCATGGTGGCGCACGGCATGCACCAGCCTTGCGGACAATCGGGTTGCGTAGGCCCGTTTCCGCATGCGGCGGGAGCCGCCTCGGCACTCAATGGACTGATGATGATGCTGGCAGCTTTTGCCGTGGGCGGCTGGGTGGGCACGCACCTCGATGGAACCATTTGGCCGCTGGTGCAAGGCGTGTGCTTCTGGGCCACGGTGCTGGCCGCCGTGGCGTGGACGCTGGTGCAAAAGTATGGAGAGCCGCTTGAGCACCGCTGACGCCTTTCGCGGCAAGTGCGATGCTTTAGCGCGGCAGAGGCATGCGGTCCCTCTGGGCCGTCACCCGTTCGGCGGCCTGTCTTACGGCCGCGCGCGGGTGCCAAGCGCACGATAGCTGCTTCGCATCGACTTGGTGCCCCCTTCAAAGAAAGACTCCTCTCCATGGCAAAAAAAATCCTGATGGTTCTGACCTCGCACAGCGCGCTGGGTGACACCGGCAAAAAAACGGGCTTCTGGCTAGAAGAATTTGCGGCGCCCTATTACGTGTTCCTCGACGCGGGCGCCGACATCACGCTGGCATCGCCCCAGGGCGGCCAGCCGCCACTCGACCCCAAAAGCGACGACCCTGGTGCACAGACCGACGCCACACGCCGCTTCAAAGCCGATGGGGCAGCACAAAAGACGTTGGCACACACGCACAAGCTGGCCGAAGTGTCTGCGGCTGATTTTGACGCTGTCTTCTACCCCGGCGGCCACGGCCCGCTGTGGGATCTGGCCGAAGACAAGCATTCGATTGCACTGATCGAGCAATTGCTGGCCACCGGCAAACCGGTGGCCGCCGTGTGCCACGCGCCCGCCGTGCTGCGCCACCCGAAAACGCCTGACGGCCAGCCCGTGGTCCGCGGCAAGAACGTCACCGGCTTCACCAACACCGAGGAAGCCGCCGCCGGACTGACCGACATCGTGCCCTTCTTGGTCGAGGACATGCTCAAAAAGAACGGCGGCCAGTACTCCAAGGCGGGCGACTGGCAGCCCCATGTGTTGACCGACGGCCTGCTCATCACCGGGCAGAACCCGGCCTCGTCGGAGCCAGCAGCCCAGGCGCTGCTTAAAAAACTGGGCTGACGCGATCGCAGGGGTACGCCCCTGCGCAGATCGGTGCGCGTTGCACCGTCTGCTACGCTTGCGCGGCCATGCCATTTGTCCACGCTTTGCACACCTTCGGCGTCCCATACGCAGCCCCTTCGGCTGCTTTTTTTGCCCCGACCCTCAGGTTGTCCACCGCCCTGACGGCCACGCCATGACCGCGACCGCCCTGCCCTGCATTGCCATCGCCGGTCCCACGGCCTCAGGCAAGACTGCAGGCGCGTTGGCCGTAGTCGCCGCGCTGGCCTCGCGCCACCCGGTCGAAATCATCAGCGTCGATTCGGCCCTGGTCTACCGGGGCATGGACATCGGAACCGCCAAACCTACCGTGGCCGAGCTCGGCAGCGTTCCGCACCACCTCATCGACATTCGAGAGCCCTGGGAGCCTTACTGCGCCGCCGCCTTCGTGCAGGACGCCACCCTTTTGATTGCCGAGATTCGCGCGCGCGGCGCGCTGCCGCTGCTCGTGGGCGGCACCATGCTGTATTTCAAGGCGCTGATTGACGGCCTTGACCCCATGCCGGCTGCCGATCCCGACGTGCGCCAACGCATCGAAGCGCGGGCTTTGGAGCAGGGCTGGCCGGCGCTGCACGCTGAGCTGGCGCAGATCGACCCAGTGACCGCCGCGCGCCTGGCCCCCGCCGACAGCCAGCGCATCCAGCGCGCGCTGGAAGTGTGGGAAGTCTCTGGCCAGCCGCTCTCCGCTTTCCATAC
>JBATPF010000263.1:0-2274 GCA_049291355.1 Giesbergeria sp. | reverse complement strand
GGGCCGTATCCCCGAGCTGGCCGGCATCCGCAAAGAAGGCGACCACATCGTTATCGGCGCCATGACCCGCCACCAGCAAGTGGCCGACAGCGCCGAGGTGCGCGCGGCCATCCCCGCGCTGGCCGATCTGGCGGACCACATTGGCGATCGCCAGGTGCGTGCCCGCGGCACGCTGGGCGGCTCGCTGGCCAACAACGACCCTGCTGCCTGCTACCCGAGCGCAGCGCTGGCGCTGGGCGCCACCATCGTCACCAACCAGCGCGAAATTGCGGCAGATGACTTCTTTGTCGGCATGTACACCACGGCGCTGCACGAAGGCGAGTTGATCACTGCAGTGCGCTTCCCGGTGCCGCGCAAGGCCTCGTACCAGAAGTTCCGCCAGGGAGCGTCGCGCTTTGCCTTGGTGGGCGTGTTTGTGGCCCAGACTGCCGGCGGTGTGCGCGTGGCGGTGACGGGTGCTGCCAGCAGCGTGTTCCGCCAAAGTGCGCTGGAAGCCGCGCTGAACCAGAGCTTCACCGTGGCCTCGGCAGCCGCAGTCAAGGTGGACGCGTCGGATCTGGGCAGCGACATCCACGCCAGCCCGGTGTACCGCGCGCAGCTCATCAGCGTGCTCACGCAGCGGGCAGTCACGCAGATACTGGGTTGACGCCTGCCTCAGCTCGATATTTCAAGGAAAATATGGCTCTAGCGCTTATTGGATAAGCGCTAGTAGCTATTTAAACAATAGCAAATGAACGCAGACCCGCAGGTTCTCGCGCCTGCGTCCATCGACGCGCTCGCACAGGCGCTGCAAGCCGAAGGCTATTTCGCCGACCGGCGCCTTGCCACGGCCGCGTGGCTCGCACTCAAACTCCAGCGCCCGCTGCTGCTCGAAGGTGAGCCCGGCGTCGGCAAAACGGCGCTGGCCCAGGCGCTAGCGCGCGCGCTGGGGCGGCCGCTGATTCGCCTGCAGTGCTACGACGGCCTGGAGCAGCGCGAAGCCCTGTACGAATGGAACTACAGCGCGCAGCTTTTGCACATGCGTGCTGCGGAAGCCCAGGGCGGCTTGGACACGGCCCACATCGAACGCGAGATTTACCAGGAGCGCTACCTCGTCAGCCGCCCGCTCCTGCAGGCCTTGCGCACCCCCGCGCCCGGCGCACTGCTGCTGGTGGATGAAATCGACCGCGCGGACGAACCCTTTGAAGCGTTTCTGCTCGAATATCTGGGCGAGTACCAGGTCAGCATTCCCGAACTGGGCACGGTGCGCGCCGTGGTGCCGCCTGTCACCCTGCTCACCAGCAACCGCACGCGCGACCTGCACGACGCCGTCAAGCGCCGCTGCCTGTACCACTGGCTCGACTACCCCGACCGTGAGCGCGAACTGGCCATCGTCCGCTCGCAGGTGCCGGGTGCCAGCAGCGCCCTGTCGGAGCAGGTGGCCGATTTCGTGGCGCGTCTGCGCAGCCAGCCCTTTGCCAATGCCTTCCAGCGCGCCCCCGGCATCGCCGAGGCCGTGGAATGGGCCAAAGCGCTGGTCGCGCTCGACACTTTGGTGGTGGACCCCGAAGTGGTGCAGGACACTGCCGGCATTCTGTTCAAGCAGCGCGAAGATGTCGCTGCGCTGACGCAGGACATGGCGGCGCAGTTGCTCACCCCCAGCGACGCGGAGAGCTGACGTGCAGGCACCGGCTTCGCCATCCGCGGCAATGCCCCAAGGGGTCAGCCAGCTCGGCGACGCCCGGCGCGGCAAGTTTGCCGACAACCTCACTGGCTTCGGCCGCGCGCTGCGCCGTGCCGGTGTCCCGGTGGACGCCGCCCGCATGGCGCTGGCGCAGGAGGCCGCCATGCTCGTCGGCTTGGCGCGTGCCGACCTGTGCGCGGCGCTTGAGACTGTGCTCGTCGCCCGTGAGCAAGACCTATTGGTGTTTCGCGAACTTTTTGCCACCTACTTCCGCAACCCCAACGTCGCGCAAAAATTGCTGGCGCAGATGCTGCCCATCGCGGAAAGCCACGCCGAGCCGGTAAAGCGCCGCCCGCGGGTGGCTGAAGCGCTCGCGCCCGTGCGCGCAGCCCGCGTGCCCACGGAACCCGAAGAAGACAAAATAGATTTCGACGCCGCCATGACGGCAAGCGAACGCGAACGCCTGCACGCGGCCGATTTCAACCAGCTCTCTGCCAGTGAATACCTGTTGGTGCAGCGCCTGGCCCAGAGCGTTCCCTTGCCCCTGCCGCACTACGCCGCACGCCGCACCCGGCCCGGCCCGCATGGCGCGCGCGCCGACTGGCCGTTGG
>JBATPF010000262.1:0-2650 GCA_049291355.1 Giesbergeria sp. | reverse complement strand
GCACTGCACCATGGCTTCCTGGGCTGGATGCAAACCTGCTGCGCGAACGGGGGGCGTCGTTGCGCGGTGCTCAGAATCCTCATGGACCCCAAGGTCCACTCCGGTTCCTGCGCTCCGTGCGCCTAGCCCGCCGTCCGCTCGCGACGGTTTGTGCGCCTTGGGCAAGCTCGCTACCAGTTCAATCAGCGGGTCTTCGGTCAGGTCTTCCACCGTCCACAGTGCCATGCCGTCGATGGAATGCGCCAGCCGAATGCAGGCGTTGATGGCGCGGTAGCGGATGCGCTCGCCGGTGCCCACGCCTTCGATTTCGCCCAGCACCACGGTGCAGGCGCCGCAGTCGCCTTCGCCGCAGCCTTCCTTGGTTCCGGTGGTGCCCAGGTCTTCGCGCAGCAGCTCCAGCAGCGTGCGCTCGGGTGGTACATTGGCCAGCGCTACGGGCTGACCGCGACGGATGAAGTGCAAGGGGCGCATGGTCAAAGGGTACAGCGAGACAGTATGAGATCGGCTAACAAAACTCTCCTGGCGTTGTTGCTCTGCCTTGCCGTACGGTTTGTACTGCCTGCGGCAGAGCGCCTAGCCAAGATCGCTTCGCGCAGTTTTGTGATCCGCTCCAAATGCGGTTACTAAGGGTAGAACGCATTGCGCTGGCCCGCATAAGCGCCAGCATATGACGCGAATGCGCAAACAACTATGAGAGACCAAGCCCTTTTCGACAAGATAGACCTCCATCTGATAAGGGTCTTGCACACCGTGCTCACTGAACGCAGCGTATCGAGGGCCGCCATCCGCCTGGGCATGCACCAGCCGGCCGTGTCTGCCGCGCTCAAACGCCTGCGGGAGCTGGCGGGCGATCCGCTGCTGGTACGCTCGGGCAGCAGCATGGTGCCCACCGATGCCGCGCTGCGCATGGTGGAGCCGGCGGCCGACATTCTGCGCAGCGCCGAGGCGCTGTTTTCCGATGCGCGGGGGTTTGATCCGCGCACCAGTACGCGCAGCTTTCGCGTGGCGGCCAGCGACTACCTCGACCCGCTGTTTCTGCCCCGATTGGTGGCGCGCATCAAGTCCGAGGCGCCGCTGTGCCCGATCGAGATCCTGCCGCTCTCGCCCGACGCGCACTACCATGCGCAACTGGCCGATGGCGAGGCCAACGTGGTCATCGGCAACTGGCCCGAGCCGCCGGGTGATCTGCATCTGGGCAAACTGTTTGCCGATGAGGTGGTTTGCCTGGTCTCCTGCGGGCACCCCGCCGTGCGCCGCGGCTGGAGCCTGGACGACTGGCTGCAGGCCGAGCACATTGCCCCCACGCCCACCCACCCCGGCGCGCGCGGCGTGATCGACGCGCACCTCGATGGCCTGGGCCTCTCGCGCAACATCGTTGCCCGCTGCGCGCATTTCGGGCAGATTCCGGAGATGGTGGCGTCGAGTCTGCTGGTGCTTACCACGGGCCGACAGTACTGCGAGCGCTTTACCGCGCGCCTGCCGCTGACCATTCTGGCGCCGCCGCTGGCGTTTCCGCCGCTGGGCTACTACCAGTTGTGGCATGCGCGCACGCAGCATTCTGCCGCAGCGGCCTGGCTGCGCGAGTGCGTCCGCAAGGTGGCTGATTCGCTCCCAAAAGGATAGCTGTATGCGCATATAGAATAAGCGCTGGATGCCGATTTGACTATTAAAATGCAACATTGCAGAGACAACAACGCGCATGACTTCCTCCGCTTCTCATCCGCCTGCAGGCCAGGCGCCGCCGCGCCTGCAGCTCACCGGCATCACCAAGCGCTACCCGGCGGTGGTGGCCAACAGCGGCGTGTCGCTGAGCGTGCAGCCGGGTGAAATTCATGCCGTGCTGGGCGAGAACGGGGCCGGCAAATCGACACTGATGAAAGTCATATACGGCGCGGTGCGGCCCGACGAGGGCAGCGTGCAGTTCGACGGCCGCACGGTGCAGGTGCGCAACCCGCAGGAAGCCCGGCAACTGGGCATCGCCATGGTGTTCCAGCACTTCAGCCTGTTCGATACGCTGACCGTGGCCGAGAACGTTTGGCTGGGGCTGGACAAAAGCCTAACGCTTGCCGAAGTGGCGCGGCGCATCACTGCCAAGGCGGCCGACTACGGTTTGGATATTGACCCCGAGCGCCCGGTGCACACGCTCAGCGTGGGCGAGATGCAGCGGGTGGAAATCATCCGCGCGCTGCTGACCGAGCCACGCCTGTTGATTCTTGACGAACCCACCTCGGTGCTGACACCGCAGGCCGTCGAGCGCCTTTTCGTGGTGCTGCGCAAGCTGGCGGCCGAGGGCTGCAGCATTCTCTACATCAGCCACAAGCTGCACGAAATCCGCGCGCTGTGCACTGCCTGCACGGTGATGCGCGGCGGCAAGGTCACGGGTGTGTGTGACCCGCGTGAGGAATCGAACGCTTCGCTCTCGCGCCTGATGATCGGCGCCGAGCCGCCCGCGCTGGAACACCGCGCGGTGCAGCGGGGCGCTGTGGTGTTGCGCGTGGACCATCTGAGCCTGGCGCGCACCGATCCCTTTGGCGTCGATCTGATCGACCTGGAGCTGCAGGTGCAGGCCGGTGAAGTGGTGGGCATTGCCGGCGTGTCGGGCAACGGCCAGAAGGAGCTGCTCTACGCGCTGTCCGGCGAAGACCCGCGC
>JBATPF010000261.1:0-1586 GCA_049291355.1 Giesbergeria sp. | reverse complement strand
AAGCCAGCGCCCGCGCCAAGGCGCGCGGCGCTGCTGAGGGCGTGCTGTGGCGGCTGCCCCGCACGCTGGAACTGCGCCGCCTGGTCGACAAACAGGCGAACCCGCCTGGCGTGGATGCCAAACTGTTTCCGGCCGCCCCTGGTGGTCTGCACTGGTCAGGCACGGCCACTGTGCGCCAGCTTTCCGTCAACCCGTACAACTACAACAACGTCGCCAGCGGCCGAACCTCGGGCAACCGATTGGCGGCCCTGGAGGGCTGGGCTGTGGATATGGACAACGCCGACGCGCGCGGCGATGTGCCGCGCTCCAGCAAGCTGCCAGTGCGACTGGTGCGCGGCGCCGACTGACACGGAACGTTGCCGACGCGGCGCCGCCGCATGCCCGACAATCGGGCATGCCTTTTTTTGCCCCCGAACCCGCATACGCCCATGGCGCGCCGACGCGCACCGCCGTCCTCCTGTGCAACCTGGGGACACCCGACGCACCCACGCCCGCAGCGCTGCGGCGCTATCTGGGCCAGTTCCTGGCCGACCACCGCGTGGTGGAGATCCCCAAGCCGCTGTGGTGGCTGATCCTGCACGGCATCATTCTGCGCACGCGGCCGGCCAAGTCGGCCGCCAAGTACCGCAGCGTCTGGACGCCCGAAGGCTCGCCGCTGGCCGTGTGGACCGAGAAGCAGGCCAAGCTCCTGCGGGGCTGGCTGGGCGAGGCCGGCGCCCCGGTGCTGGTGCGCCACGCCATGCGCTACGGCAATCCGTCGATCGCCAGCCAGCTCGATGCTTTGAAGGCCGAAGGCGCCACGCGCATCCTGATCCTGCCGCTGTACCCGCAGTATTCCGCCACCACCACGGCCAGCGTGTTCGATGCCGTCTACACCTGGGCGGCGCGCACCCGGGCTGTGCCCGAGCTGCGCTTTGTGAACCATTACCACGACCACCCCGGCTACATCGATGCTCTGGCCAAGAAGGTGCTCGCGCACTGGCAGCAGCACGGCCAGGGCGAGCAACTGGCGATGAGTTTTCACGGCGTACCCGAGCGCACCCTGCACCTGGGCGACCCCTACCACTGCGAAGCCCGCAAGACAGCCCGTCTGCTGGGCGAGCGCCTGGGCCTGAACGACACGCAGATGCGCGTGACCTTCCAGTCGCGCTTTGGCAAAGCCAAGTGGTTGCAGCCCTACACCGAACCCACGCTGATCGAGCTGGCACGCGCTGGCGTGCGCCGTGTGGATTTGATCTGCCCGGGCTTCACCAGCGACTGCCTCGAAACCCTGGAAGAAATCAACCAGGAAGCGCGCGAGACCTTTTTGCACGCTGGCGGCGAGCAGTTTCACTATATTGAATGCCTGAACGACAGTCCGGCCTGGATCACTGCGCTCAGTGACATCGCCCAGCAGCACCTGGCGGGCTGGCCGCTGCAGCCGGCCGATCCGGGCCTGCGCGGTGCCCCCCGCGAACGCGCGCTGGCCTGCGGGGCGCGAAACTATAGATAAGGCCCAATAAAGTCTGAACTTTTTCTGATTTTCGTGATCAGAAAGTCATGGAAAAAGAAAGCGCAAGAAATCAAACGCTGGAGCAACTTCACGA
>JBATPF010000260.1:0-3141 GCA_049291355.1 Giesbergeria sp. | reverse complement strand
CCGCCAAACAGATCCAGTTCCCAAGAGGCGTCCAGCCCCAGCCGAAAGCTGTTGCTTGTGTTGTTTGCGGCCCGCCCGCGCTGCGCCTGGGCCGAAGTACCCAACTGCGGCGCCAGCGACGCCGCCTGCACATCCACCTGGGCGCGCGCCTGCGCCAGGGCTTCACGCGCCGAGCGCACGCTGGTGTGCGCCGCCAGCGCCTGCGTGATCAATGCAGACAGCTGTGCATCGCCGAACTGTTCCCACCAGGGGCCGGGTGCCTCGGGCAGGACGGCAGGCGCCAGTGCTTGCCCGCCAGTGGTTGACCAATGGTCCGGAACCGCCAGGGCGCGCGGCGCGGCAGGCGGCGCCACGGGCAATGCGCAGGCCGTCAACAGCAGGGCCGAAGAAGCCCAGGCGAGCACGGTACGCGTACTGCGGAAGTGGAAAGGATGGCGAAGGTTCATCGGAAGGAGCGTGGGCGGAATACGTGCCAATCGGCAACAAGTCGAGGCATGAAGATCAGCCAATGAGGCGTCTGTGCAAACCCATTGTGCGCTGCGTCTGCTTCGCCCTTGCTGCCAGCCCATGAACAGCAGGTAAAGCTTTGGACACCACGCACGGCTGCGAGACAGGTGCTATCTACTGAATAGCAAATAACTCAATAGCCACGTGCGCTGGAGCCAAAAAACACTAGGGCCGCGTTGGCCCGAACTCGTAGCGCAACACCGTCGTGGTTCCCCGCCGGTAGGGCTTGCGCCCGCCCTCTTCGGGCGGCAGCAGCCACGCCACCATCGTCCCCCGTCGCTCGGCCCGAGCTTTCGCTCACTAGCGTCCAGCGCACGCCCTGGCTGGGCAGCAAGGCCGTGGGGTAGCAGGCGGCCTCGGCGTAGAAGCGCATCCGCTCACCTTGGGCCAGCGTTCCCGTGACGCGCAGATCCGCGAGCGTGAACAAGCCCAGGAGCGCAGGGTGCAGCACCTGCCTCGCAACGTGCGGGCACGGCCCTCAGGCGATGGCGTCGAGCGCCCAGCGCGGCTTCACATCGAACGCGTATCTGCGTGTCGCCTCGGCCACGCCGGCCTGCAGGCGCATGGCGGCGGCCAGGGCAATCATGGCGCCGTTGTCGGTGCACAAATGCAATTCGGGGTAGTGCACGCGCACCCCGCGCGCGGCGCAGGCGGCATTGAGTTGCTCCCGCAAATGCCGGTTGGCGCCCACGCCGCCGGCAACCACCAAGCGGTCAAGGCCGGTCTGTTGCAGCGCCGCCAGCGACTTCTTCACCAGCACCTCGACAATGGCCGCTTCGGTGCTGGCGGCCAGATCGGCCTTGCGTGCAGGCAGGTCGTCGCCCAGCTTCTTGGCCTGCGTCATCACTGCCGTCTTGAGGCCGGCAAAGGAGAAATCGAGATTGCCGCTGTGCAGCAGCGGGCGCGGCAGCTTGAAAGCCACCGCACTGCCCTGCTCCGCCAGCAGCGAGAGCGCCGGCCCGCCAGGGTAGCCCAGGCCCATGAGCTTGGCCGATTTGTCAAAGGCTTCGCCAGCGGCGTCGTCAATGGTTTCTCCCAGCAGCGTGTACTGGCCCACGCCATCGACGCGCATGAGCTGCGTATGGCCGCCAGACACCAGCAAGGCAACAAACGGGAACGCAGGCGGGTCTGCGCTGAGAAAGGGCGAGAGCAAATGCCCTTCCAGGTGGTGCACGCCCAGCACCGGGACCTCCAGCGCCGAGCCCAGCGCGCAGGCCACGCCGGCGCCCACCAGCAAGGCACCCGCCAAGCCGGGGCCGCGGGTGAAGGCCACCACATCCACCTCGGATAGGGTGCAGCCGGCCTCGCGCAGCACCGCTTCGGTCAGCGGCAATACGCGGCGGATGTGGTCGCGGCTGGCCAGTTCGGGCACTACGCCGCCGTAGGCCTGGTGCATCTCGATCTGGCTGTGCAGGGCGTGCGCCAGCAAGCGGGGCACGGTCTCGCCGCTCTCCGTACGAACCAGCGCGACACCGGTTTCGTCGCAGGAGGACTCGATACCAAGTACAAGAAGGGAATGGAGGTTCATGGGTTTCCTTGCGCGCGAGTTTAGGCTCCCTACAGCATGGGACAATCGCAAGACTTATGAATCCGCAGCAGTACGTACAAGAAAAAGCCGCGGCTTCGGGCAGCAGTTTCTATTACGCCTTTCTGTTCATGCCCGAGCAGCGGCGCCAGGCCATCACCGCTTTTTATGCGTTTTGCCGTGAAATAGACGATGTTGTCGACGAAGTCACCGACCCTGGCGTAGCCCACACCAAGCTGGCCTGGTGGCGCGGCGAGCTGGCCAAGGCGTTCGCGGGCGAACCATCCCACCCGGTGACCAAGGCACTGATGCCGCACGTGCAGACCTTTGGCATCACCCAGGCACCACTTCAGTCGGTGATCGACGGCTGCGAAATGGATCTCACCCAAACACGCTACCTGGATTACCCCAACCTGCAGCGCTACTGCCACTTCGTGGCCGGCGTAGTCGGCGAAGTGGCAGCGCGCATTTTTGGTCAGACACAGGCAGCCACCACCGATTACGCGCACAAGCTGGGCCAGGCCCTGCAACTGACCAACATCCTGCGCGACGTGGGCGAGGACGCGATGCGTGGGCGCATCTACCTGCCCGTGAACGAGCTGCAGCAGTTCGAAGTGAAAGCCAATGAAATTCTGGAGCGCAAGTATTCAGACCGTTTTGTCGCCCTGATGCGCTTCCAATCCGAGCGTGCGCACCGCCTCTACGACGAAGCCTTGGCCCTGCTGCCTGCCGAAGACCGGCGCGCGCAAAAGCCCGGCCTGATGATGGCCAGCATCTACCGGACGCTGCTGACTGAAATCGAACGCGACAACTTCCAGGTGCTGAACCAGCGCGTGGCGCTGACCCCGCTGCGCAAGTTCTGGCTCGCGTGGAAGATGCAGGCGCTTGGGCGGATGTAGTCGCGTGACCGGTATGCGCATGCGGATCGCCGTGGTGGGCGGCGGCTGGGCGGGGCTGGCCGCAGCCGTGGCCGCTGCCGAGGCCGGACACGACGTGACGCTGCTGGAGGCCGCGCGAAGCCTGGGTGGGCGGGCGCGCTCGGTTGCGCTGTCAGGCGCAGACGGCGCCCCGCTGCTGCTCGACAACGGCCAGCACATTCTGATCGGCGC
>JBATPF010000259.1:0-2890 GCA_049291355.1 Giesbergeria sp. | reverse complement strand
GCCATGGCGCCGCCCGCCGACAGGCCGGCGACATAGACGCGCCGTGCATCGACTGCGTGACGGGCCATGGCGTCGCGCACCATGGCCAGCAGCAGCGCCGGTTCCCCCGCGCCGGCGCGCTGGTCTTGCGGGCGAAACCAGTTCCAGCAGCCGTTGGCATTGGCGCCGGACGCCTGGCTCGGATAGAGCACCAGCGCGCCGGCAGCCTCCGCCGCCGCATTCATGCGCGTGCCACGGGCGAAGTCCTGTGCGTCTTGCGTGCAGCCGTGGAGCATGAGCACCAGCGGCCGGCCAGCTGCGGGCGCAGCGGTGCTCGGCGTGTAGAGCAAATAGGGGTGCTGGGCGCCACCGTGCTGAAACGGCACGGGCTCGAAGACTCCGGGCGCGTCGTTGGCCTGTTTGCCGCCGGATCGGCTGGTTGCTGGCGGTGCGTCGGGCACGGCGGTGGGGACCGGTCTTGCCTGCACGTCGATGACGTCGCCGACTGGCGCGGCGCCGCGCAGGACGCGTCCTGCCAAGCCCACTGCAGACTTTGCGGTGGCTGGGAAGGGATGGCCGGGTTGTGCTCGCGGCGTTTCCGGGGCAAGGGCCGCGCCCAGGGGATCCATCAGCAACCGACTGGCAGCATCGAGCTTGCCTGCGCGCACCAGGGCCAGCGCCTCGGCCATGTGGTTGAGCGGGGCCGGCCCGCCTCGCTGGGCGGTGAATGGGAATGGCTGCATCAGTGAATCCTTCCTCGCAAAGCGAGTTTGATGGCAGGGCTGGCATGGAACGCCCCCAACACGGTGATCGAGGCAATCGTTGCCAGCGCCAGTTCGGGCGAGACGTCGTCGTCCACGGTGGCCAGGCCCAGCACGCGCACGTCCAGACTTTCACCGGCCCGCTGCGTGGCCTCCAGCTCCGCGCGGGTCAGGCGCTGCAGCCCCAGCACCAGAGACTTGCGCGAGACCACCTGGCGCACGGCTTCCTGCTGGGCCGCCAACTGGTTGCGGATGGCGGTACGGATGAAATCGGTGCGGTTGCCATAAAAGCCTTCGGCCACCAGCAGATCGATGTGGCCCAAGTCGACAAAGCCGAGGTTGATGGTGACTTTTTCGGTCTCCGGCGTGCGAACTTTTGCAGGGGCCGTTGGCGCAATGAGGGTCATAAAACTCCATAGGACATCCAGATGGATGGTCTACGGAGTCTATTCCTATTTATTGGAGGGAGGCGTCAGAGCCGCAATTCCTTGTGCTCACCCAGGTTTTTGGGCGGCCCGCCAGTAACAGCGGCCTTGGCCATCTTGAACAGTTGGACCATCTTGCTGTCGTCCACATCCCAATATTCCGCGTGGTGGAGGCGCACTGCCAGCAGTGCCAGGTTGGGATCGGTGGGGCCCGCAGGAAACCAGGCCTTGGCCATGGGACTGAACAGCTCGTCCTTTTTGGCCTGGTTTTCATCGACGCGCGCTTCGCCCGAGACCGACACATAGCTGTCGTCGCCCGGGTCGGCATAGCTCACGCTGACTTGCGCGTCTTGCGCGATGGCGCGGACGATCTCGCCGTCCCGGGGGACGAAAAAGTACAGGGTCGCTCCCTCATCGACCGATTTGTTTTGCGTGGTCAGCGGGTGCGCATGCAGCATGCCCGCCGCGTTGCGGTGCGTGAACATGCCGAAGCGGATGTCCTTGATCAGGTCCCACAGGGTTTCGAGGGCGGGGGTGTCGTGTTGCATGAAAGCTCCGTTCTTGTGCAGGCAAAAGCCCACTGTAGAGACGGATGCACACGCCGCAGGTCGGCGGTGCGCGCGCTGCGGTGTCGGGACTGTCCGACAGCACCTCGGCGCCTGATTTGCAGGAATTATTGGCCTCTAGCGCTTATGAATAAAGGGCTATTAGCTATCAAAAGAAGAGTCTCAGGCCGGCGCGCGCCGCTGCTGCGAGAACGGTGGCAGTCCGGCGAGCAGGCGTTGTCCGTAGCTGGTGCGCCCAAGACGCTTGTCGTAGCAGTACACGTGCGCCTGGTCCTCCTCACTGCGAATGGCGCGGCCCGCCCACTGCGCCAAGCGCAGCGCGGTGGCCGGCACCACCAGTTCGCTGAAGGGGTCGCGCCCGCTGCTGCGCAGCCACTCGGCGCGCGCTTCGGCCACCGGGTCGTCGGGGGGAGCAAACGGCAGTTTGGTGATGAAGACCGATTCGCACAGCGCGCCGGGCAAATCCAGCCCCTCGCCAAACGATTGCATGCCAAAGATGATGGACGGCTCACCTGCCGCGACGCGCTCGCGGTGCCGCGCCAACAATTGCGGGCGTGGCAATTGGTTTTGCACCAGCACGCGCGGACGCATGTCGGTGGCCAGCGCATCCACCGCGCGGCGCATTTGCTCGCGCGAGGTGAACAGCACCAAAGCGCCGGCGCGCACGCGCGTCAGGTCTTCCAGCAGTGCATCGACCATTTCGGCATTGAAGGCGTCGGCATTTTTCGGGTCGGCGTGCGTCTCGCTCAGCACCAGCGTGCCCTGCGCAGCGTAGTCAAAGGGGCTGGCCACTTCCAAGGTGGTGGCGGCCTCGTCCCCCCACAGGCCGGACTCGCGCATAAAGAAATCAAAGTTGCCGCAGCTGGTCAGCGTGGCCGAGGTCAGCACCGCGCCGCGCACCGCGCCCCACAGCTGCTGGCGCAGCGCGTTGCCGGGCAGCACCGGGCTGGCATGGGCCTGCAGCACCAGGAAATCCCCGTTTTGCATGAGCGTGAACCACTTGGCCGCGGGCACCGCCGAGGCGCCCTCGGCAGGCGCTTGCTGCAGCAGCGCGGCGCACGCGTGTACTTCTTCCAGCCGGGGCGCGAGCATGCCGATTTGCGCATACAGCGCGGCCAGTCGGCGCGCTTCCAACGGCGTGTCACGCAGGGCCGCACGC
>JBATPF010000258.1:0-19659 GCA_049291355.1 Giesbergeria sp. | reverse complement strand
CCCTTGGGGCCGCCGCGCGCCAGAAACGGCTTGGCGCTGCGCGCCAGACGTGCGGCCCTCAGTTCCGAAACCGCATGGGACGGGGCAGGCGCGCCCGCGCCCTCAGGCATTGCTCAAACTCTCCAGCGCAAACAGCGGCACTTCGGCCTGGCGGCTCAGCCACAGGCCGCCGCCCACGGCGGTGTAGTGGCTCTCCAGCCCGCGCCGGTACAGCGCGGCGCGGTGGCGGAACATGCGCGGGTCGGTCAGGTCCTCGTCCAGGATGTCCTGCTCCCAGTCCTCGCGCGAAACGGCTTCGAGGTACAGCGCGCCGTGCGAGAGCTGGCCCAGGGTGTGCATGGCACGCTTCAAGTCGGGGGCGTCCAGGTAGGGCAACACGCCCTGGCAGACCACCAGGTCGTACGGTGCGCTGGCGCGGTAGTCCACCACCGAGCCGCGCTCCCAGCCAAAGCGCTCGCACAGGTACTGGCTGAATTCGACCCCGTGGTACGAGGCGTGCGGGAAGTGCCGTGCGACCACATCCCGCCACAGCCCGATGCCGCAGCCCATGTCCAGCACCCGGTGCACCGGCACGCGCAGGTACTGCAGGTAGCTGCAGACGAAAGCGCCCAGCCGCTCGACGTGGCCGGGGTCGACGACGCTGGTTTTCTTGTCGAAATAGAAGCGCTGGTAATACGCTTCGTCAAACACCTCGGCCTGGGCAGATTTCACGTGCGCGCGGTGCCCGCTTCGGGCTTGGGCGGGCGGTGCAGGGCGCAAATCTTGTTGCCGTCGGGGTCGCGCAGGTAGGCGAGGTACAGCTTGCCCATCTCGCCCTCGCGAAAACCGGGCGGGTCTTCGCAGGTGGTTCCGCCGTTGGCCAGGCCGGCCGCATGGAACGCCGCGCCCTGATCGGGCGAATCCACGGTGAATCCGATGGTGCTGCCGTTGCCGTGGCAGGCCGACTCGCCGTTGATGGGCGTGGTGATGCCGAAGGTGCCGGAGCGGCTGCGGTAGAAATAGCGCTTGCGGTTGGCCACGCCGGGGCCGATGCCCAGGGTGCCCATTACTGCGTCGTAAAACTTGCGAGACGCCTCAAGATCGTTCACACCCACCATCACATGACTGAACATCGTTGTCTCCGATTGCCCCCCCGCAAAGGGGGTTGATTGAAAAATCCAATTGCCGACGCAGCCACTGCTGGCGTGCGACGTGTCCGGGGATCGTAAACAGGTTTGCCGCCGCGTGCAGGCGCACGCCCTAGGGACGTCCATGTAAGAACATCCCTAGCGCTTAGCATCGCGGGCCGCCTTCTGCGCTGTCGCACCCGATGCCCTTGCCCGTGACCCACCCTTCTGCTTCTCCCCGCGCCCCGTCCGGCGCCACCCCCTCTGACGCTGCGCCGGGCGAGCGCGAGCCGCCCCCGCCGCAGGACAGCGTCTACCGCAACTCCGGTTTCACCGCCTTCCTCATTGCCCGCGTGGTGGCTGTGCTCGCCACGCAGGTGCAGGCCGTGGTGGTGGCCTGGCAGGTCTACGACCTCACGCGCCAGCCGCTGGCGCTGGCCTACGTGGGGCTGGCGCAATTTCTGCCCATGCTCTTGCTGCTGCTGCCTGCGGGGGATTTGATTGACCGGTTTGACCGAAAGCGCATTTTGTCCGGCAGCTGGACGGTCAGCGCCCTGTGCAGTGCGCTGTTGTGGTGGCTGGCGGGCCACGGCGCCAGTGGCGTGGCAGGTATCTACGGGGTGCTGGTGCTGTACGGCTCGGCGCGTGCCTTTGGCGCGCCCGCCATCCAAAGCCTGCTGCCGCAAATCGTGCCGCGCAGCCAGTTGGCCCAGGCCATTGCCGCCAACAGTATGCTGATGCGCGGCGCCGCAGTGGGCGGGCCGCTGCTGGGCGGCTTTTTGTATGCGCTGGGCGGCGCCAAGCTCACCTATGCCCTCTGCTTTGGCTTTCTGGTGCTGGGCGTGCAGCTGCTTCGCCGCGTCACGGTGGCCTACGCCGCGCCCCGCGTGCAGGCGCAGGGCAGCATGGTGCAGCGCTTTGGCGCCGGCATTGCGTTCATTCGCACCCGGCCGATCATCCTGGGCACGATCTCGCTGGACCTGTTTGCCGTGCTGCTGGGCGGCGTGGTGGCGCTGCTGCCCATCTACGCGCACGAGGTGCTGCATGCAGGCCCCGCCGGCCTGGGCGCGCTGCGCAGCGCCATCGCCGTGGGCGAAGTGGGCGTGGGCCTGTTCCTGAGCGTGCACCCGATCTCGCGCCATGTGGGTCGCACCATGTTCCTGGCGGTGGCCGTGTTTGGCGTGGCCAACCTGGTGTTTTCGGTGTCGCACTGGTTCTGGCTGTCGTTTGTGGCGCTGGCGGTGGCGGGCGGCGCCGACATGGTCAGCGTCTACATTCGCGGCGCGCTGGGGCAGTTCTCAACGCCCGACCCCATGCGCGGGCGCGTCAACGCGGTCAACATGCTGTTTATCGGCTCGTCCAACGAACTGGGCGAGTTCCGCGCCGGCACCAGCGCGGCTTGGCTCGGCGCTGTACCAGCGGCGATATTTGGCGGTATTTGCACGCTGGCGGTAGTCGCGGGATGGATGTGGGCGTTCCCGCCGCTGCGCAAGGTTGACCGGTTTGAGGAGGCGGCCGAGGTGAGTGGGGGGCAGGCGAAGCGCGGCTAGCCTAGGCAGCGGCGTGGGTGTTGCGCGTTACTCCACTGGCGGCTGCGTCCAGCCCGACACGGCGATGGCGTAGCGCGTGGCCTTGCCCTGGCCGAAGGTCTGCAGCAAACCCTTGTTCAGCAAGTCGGTCAAGTCCCGCGTGGCGGTGGGCTTGCTGGTGCTGGCGAGCTTGGTGTATTTGTCTGCCGTGAGGCCGCCCAGGAAGCCGCCGCCCAGCTCTACGCTGCCGGCCGCCAGCAGCCGCTCCAGCACCTTGGCCTGTCTCGCGTTTACGCCAACGCTTCCCATGCGGGCACGAAACGCGGCTTTGTCCACCGCCTGCCGCACCACCGCCTGCGAAGCAACACAACCCTCTGCAAACGCTTGCACGAACCAAAGAACCCAAGCCGTGACATCGGGCGTGCCGCGCTGCGCTGCATTGAGCGCGTCGTAGTACGCCGCGCGCCGCACCAACATGCGCCGCGCCATGCCGAAGATGGGCGCAGAAAACCGCTGCGCCTTCCCTCCGCCAAGTGGGCGGGCTGCCAAATCCTGCGCCAAGGCCATGTCGGCGAGCGCGCGGCCCAGTCGGCCATTGCCGTCTTCAAACGGGTGCACGGTTTCAAACCACACATGGGCGAGTGCAGCGCGCACCAGCCCGTTGGGCGCGGCAATGTCGCCCCTGCCTTGCGCGCAGGGCCGCGTGGTCTCGAACCACGCGATGAGCCGCTCCATCTCCGCTGCCACCTGTCTGGATGGCGGCGCTTGGTAGTGCACCACCTCGCGCCCCACGGCGCCGCTCACGATTTGCATAGCGTCTTCGTGGTCGCGCCAGCGCCCCACTGCAATGCGACGCACGCCCGAGGTGCCGCCCGGAAACAGCGCCGATTGCCAGCGCCACAGCCGGTCTGCGTCCAGCGGCGCAGTGCAGCGTTCGACTGCGTCTTGCATCACATCCACCAGCCCCTCGACCGAGCGATTGGCGCCTTGCGCACCATCGTCGTCAAGGCCGAGGCGGCGCGCCACCGAGGAACGAACCGCCTCCAGGTCCAGCCGCTCACCTTCAATCTGTGCGGTCGCCAGCGCCTCTTGCACCCACAGTTCACGCGCAGTCTCCCGAGCGGACACCAGACCAATCGCATCCAGCAAGCCGAGCAAGCGGCCTTGTTCCAGTCGCGCTGCCTCCAACGCGGGTGCCAATGCTGCAGCGTCCGTCTGTAGCTGCGGCCAGCCGGGTTGCTGCCACAGGTAGCTGGCTTTGGGGGAAGGGCTGTGAGAGGAGGCCATGAGCCGCATTGTAGGAAATACGGATCACGTTTTGAGCCTTATCGGTGTGGATACGGCTCAATTTCGAGAGGGAAATATCGGTGAAAGTTGGATTTAGCGCTTGTTGTAGCTAGAGTTGTAGCTATTATTTAAGTAGCTAACAGCCAAGCAGTTTTAACCTGCTGCCGTCGCCATCCGCACCCGCCGCGCCGCGTCTTCATCCCGCGCGTCGTCAATCTCGCGCAGCACGGCCTGCATGTCCACGTCGGCGTGCAGGCGCTGGTAGCGGCCGGTCAACGGCGTCTCGTTGCTGAGCATACCGTTTTGGTACAGGCTCCAGATTTCGGCGCCGTATTCGGTCTTCAGAAGCGCCGGCGCAAACTGGCCAAAGAAGTTGCGCAGGTTGGCCACGTCGCGCAGCAGCATGCGCTGGGCGTGGTTGTTGCCGGCGGCGTCCACCGCCTGCGGCAGGTCAATGATTACGGGGAAGTCCACGCCCTCGGCACCACCGTCCGCCGCCCCATGCGCCAGCAGGATGTTGAACTCCGACAAATCCCCATGCACCACGCCCGCGCACAGCATGCGCACCACCTCGGCAATCAGCGTTGCGTGGTGCTGCATGGCCTGTTCGGGGGTGAACGACACATCGTTCAGGCGCGGGGCGGCGTCGCCGTGGGCGTCGGTGACCAACTCCATCAGCAGCACGCCATCGTGAAAATTGAAGGGTTGGGGCACGCGCACGCCCGCCGCCGCCAAGCGGTACAGCGCGTCGACCTCGGCGTTTTGCCAGGCGGCCTCTTGCTCCTGCCGGCCAAACTTGCTGCCCTTGGCCATGGCGCGCCCGGTGCGCGAGTTCTTGGTTTTGCGGTTTTCGGTGTAGTCCACCGCTTGGCGAAAGCTGCGGTGCGTGGCCTCTTTGTAGATCTTGGCGCAGAGGGTTTGCTCGCCATGGCGCACCACAAACACCATGGCTTCCTTGCCACTCATGAGCTGGCGCACCACCGAGTCGATCAGGCCTTCGTCGATGAGGGATTGGAGTCGGGGGGGTGCTTTCATGGGGGAATTGTCTGCGATGCGAGCGAATGAGGGACTTTGCCGGCGGGAAGGGACAGCGTCCGATGGGACCGGGTGCCGAGATGGGTGGAAGTTGCCGCGATGGCAGAGAAGAAAAACTATCAAAACAATAGCTTCTAGCGCTTTATGAGTATGCGCTAGAGCCTGTTTTGACCATAATTTTCCCTGCGCGACTCAGCCCTCCAGCATCTCCACCCGCAGGGTCGCCACCGGGCCTGCCACGGCGGGGTGGGCCGCCAGCGCGTGCACGGCGCAGTCCACCGTGGCCTGGGCCACCGCCCCGGTCAGCACCAGCACCTGGGGGTCCGTGCCGGGGGGCACGGTCGTGTCGTGGGCCAGCTGCACCTGCAACACCGGCACCTGCTGCGTGGCCAGCCAGGCGCCTACGGCTTCGATCTGCTGGGCGCTGTGCACGGGCACGCGCAGGTAGTGGCGCGTGTGCACGGCAGCGCGTGGCAGCACGGCCAGTGTGTCGTCCACCGCGTGGGCATGAAAGCCCAAATGCGGCACACGCTGCGCCGCAAGGGTGCCATCAAGCCGCGCCACGTCCACCAGGTCGGCAATCACGGCCGATGCGGTGGGTTCCGAGCCTGCGCCGGCACCGTAGTACATCGTCACGCCTGCCGCGTCGCCCTTGACCATGATGCCGTTCATCGAGCCGTTGACATGCGCCATCAGGTGCGTGGTGGGCACCAGCGCGGGCTGCACGCGCAACTCGACACCTCGCACATCGTGGTCCTTGCGGCGCTTGGCCACGCCCAGCAGCTTGATGCGAAAGCCCAGTTGCTCGGCGCAGGCCACGTCCAGCCCCTGCAGGCGCGTGATGCCCTCGATCTGCGCATCGGCAAAACGCACCGGCATGCCAAACGCGTTGGCCGCCAGCAGGGCCATCTTGTGCGCGGCGTCCACGCCCTCGATGTCATAGGTGGGGTCAGCTTCGGCATAGCCCAGCGCCTGCGCCTGCTGCAGCGCCTCTGCAAAGTCCAGCCCCTCATCGCGCATCTTGCTGAGAATGAAATTGGTGGTGCCGTTGACGATGCCCGCCACCCATTCGATGCGGTTGGCCGTGAGGCCCTCGCGCAGCGCTTTGACGATGGGAATGCTCACCGCCACCGCGCCCTCGTAGGCCACGGCGACGCCGTGTTGGCGCGCGGCTGCAAAGATCTCGCTGCCGTGCACCGCCAGCAGCGCCTTGTTGGCGGTGACCACATGTTTGCCTGCGGCAATGGCGGCCAGCACCCATTCGCGCGCAGCGTCTGTGCCACCAGCCACTTCCACCACCACATCCACGTCGGGGTGTGTGGCCACCTGCATCGGGTCATTCGTCAGTGCCACATTGGTGCCCACAACGCCCACGGCGCGCGCCAGATTGCGCGCGGCCACCACCACCACTTCAATGCTGCGCCCGGCGCGCCCGGCAATCAGCGCCTGATTGCGCGCCAGCACCCGGAAGGTGCCTGCGCCCACGGTGCCCATGCCAATCATGCCCACGCGCAGGGGGCGCATGGCACCGACGGAAGGACTGAGCTGGGGCTCTAGGGACTGGACGGGATCGCGGAACATGGATATCTCCTGGCAACAAAACAACAAACAAAAAAACCCAGCTGCCAGAGCTGGGTTTCAAACATTCGTCTTTGGGGAGAAGAGAGCGATCACCAGGTGGCTGCCGAAACGGCCACCTGCGCGTGCTCAGGTGGCCGCGGGGGTAATGGTGGTAATCATTCGTGCACCCATCGCCCGCGTGAATGCGGGCAGCATCATGCACATGCCATGGCTGGCAGCGGCAGGTGCGGTGAAGTGGTGGCAGGTGTACGACATGAGGAGGGGCAGTGTACCTGCGGCCCCTGGGGCGCCGTCAAGCCTTTGCCTGGGCGAGCGTTGCGCGCGCGCCATGGATGGCGCGCGGCGGTGAGGTTTGGCTGCCAATTGCTATCGAATAAGGAGCTACAAGTGCTTTATGAATAAGCGCCAGAGGCGAATTTTATCCACATTCACCGCGTCTGCGCCCTAGGCCTGCAGGCCCAGCTGCTTCATCAAGGCAATGGCGCCCGCCGGGGCGCGCTCTTTGGCGCCGTTGATGAAGTACACGAACACATCGCGCGGCCGCTTGCCGCTCGTCCAGGCGCGCACGCCCTGGGCCCATGCAGCGATGGCCTCGGGGCTGTAGCCCGTGTGCGGTGCTTGCCATGGCGGTCCCTGGGTTGCATCCACGGGAAATCACTGTACCCGCCATCGCAATGCCTGGCGTGCGTCAGTACGCGCCCATGAAGTCGCGCTTGCCAATCGGCAAACCGTTGTGGCGCAGGAGGTCGTAGGCCGTCGTCACGTGAAAGAAGAACTGCGGCATGCCGTAGTTCGCCAGATACGCCTGCCCGCTGAGCTTTTTCTCCTTGGGCGTGCCGGGGCGCAAGACGATCTCGGCGCTTTCCTTGCCTTCAAACTGGGCTGCCTTCACGCTTTCCAAAAAAGCCAGGGTCTGCGCCAACAGCGCATCCAGATCGGCAAAGCTTTTCTCGTTGCCTTCGAACTTTGGCACCTCCACCCCTGCCAGCCGCGCCGAGATGCCGCGCGAAAAATCGGCGGCAATCTGCACCTGCATGAGCAGCGGAAACATGTCGGGCGCCAGCCGCGCCTGCAAGAGGGCATCGGGCTCGATGGACTTGGTGGCGCCGTGTTCGCTGGCCTGCGCGAGGATGGTTTTCAAAGCCGTCAGCATCTGCTTGAAGACGGGAACCGAGTGGGTGTACAGAGCGCTGGTCATGGGGAGGGTCCGGTGGGTTTGGGGTGGGTGGGAGACGGCGGGGGGCCGCCGCGCCCCAAGCGTTAAGGGCCCAGGCGCGCGGGACGCTGGCTTGGGGCTTGTGGCGAAAAGCTGGGTTCTCGCCGGCTGTGGCACGGCCGGGCACTGTAACCCGTGCCTGCGCGGACCAAGCGCTGCGAAGCTTGAAACCCCCTGGCCTTGCAAGGGCCCTTCGCTTGCGCGCCTGGAGGCGGCGGGATGGGGCATTCGCCGCTGGTGGTGTGAGCGACCGGTGGCAGGCGTTGCCGATGCCATTTCCGCTTCAAATCGCTCTGCCGTGCTTTTCCTTCCAGGCGGTCAACTCCAAGGGCCGGATGCCGAAACGCACCGCGTTTCCTGGGTGCAAGGCGGCAAACTCGTCCAGCACCAGTTGCATGAAATGGGCTTGGTCGGGCAGCGCCACGGCGGCGGGCACCAGCGCTTTCACATTGGCAAGGGTCGCGGCCTCATCGTTTCGCACGATGGCCGCCACCACGTCGCCCAGCGCCTGGCGATAACGCAGACGAAAAATATCGGGCGGCACCAGGTTTTGTTGCACGGCACCGTATTGCTGGCATGAACGCTCGTAAGCCCAAACGAAAACGTCACGCAACAGCTCGGTGCGATTGAGTTCGTACACGCCCATCATGGCGTCCACATAGGCCGCCTGCGGGACGTCAATGAAAGACAGCGGGCACAAGTTGTGGCGAATGAACGGGATGTTTGCCGCCAGTCGGGACACGCGCTTGTTCACATCCTCAAACGGCTGCAGGTAGGGCAAATGCGCCATCAGGAAAAAGGCCTGCTCAAACGGATCCAGAATGTGCACCGCCATCTGCATGACGATGCCAAACAGTTCCTCCAGCCGCTGCGGCAGGGCCACCGGCAAATACACGCTGCCACCGATCTCGACCGCCCGGCGGCGCAGGCGACCCACGGCGGTGGGGTCGGCCATCAATCCATCCGACAAAAAGGCATGCAAGGCAACGACGCAATCAGGCGTCACTTGGGCGTGCGCCGGGTTGAGCACCAGGTATTCGATGGCCAGCTTGTGGTTCAGAATCATCTGGGTTTCCAGTGCATTCTTGCCTTCGGCGGCTTGGCCCAACTCGATCAGCCGCTCTGTGTCCAAGCGGCTGTACGTGTTGCCCTCCAGCTGCGAAGATGCCCACGACAAGTCAATCAACAAGCGGTTGAGAATGTCACGCGCAAAGGTCCCCGCAGGTGCTTGACCGGTGCGCGCTCTGCCCATGGCATGCAATTGCTCCCGCAACTTTTCTGGCAAATAGGCTGTGTGATTGGGCTGGTAGTCCTCCAAAAACGCCAACTGGTAGCCCACAGGCCGGCGCATCGCGCGGGGTTGGCGCACATACGCTTTGATCTCTTCGCCTTCTGGTGAAACAGGGACATAGGCCTCGGCAGGCGCTTCTGGCGTGAGCATCGGTGCAAGCCTGCTCGCCGCTCCAGCGGCGGCCTGCAGGGTGGGCACGTAGCGCGCAGCCCGTGCCTCGCCCACCCTCTGAATTCGGCCTTGCACCACCAAAACGGCCAGCCGACGCTGCAAGGTGCGTCGCTTCAAGCCGTCACCCAGCGCCTGAGCGATGGCCTCTATGCGCATGCCATCGGGTTGGGCCGCCAACAGCGCAAGCAGTTGATCCAGCTCGGTGGGTGGGGCGGTGCGTGGCATATGCAGGTTTTTGGGGAATTGCGTCAGTATCGCGTCACTTAAAGTGGCGCGCAAGCAGTATTGCGTCACATAAAGTGGCGCGATTGTGAGTGACACGCCAACTGACCCCTGCGGTTGGCCACCCCAACAACACCGAAATCCGCGACGAGGACGAGGCCATCAAAACCCGCATCAAAGCCTGCCTGGTGTTTGAAGCCACCGTGCGCAAACAAGGCGTGCGCCAAGAGGCACTGCGCGGCCTGCACTACCTGTTTTTGAGCGGCGAAGAAATGCCGCGCGGCGACTTCAAAGCCATGCTCGGCATGAGCGACCGTGGCGCCACCGATGCACTGGGCGAACGGGTCAAGTGCGGCCTGCTCCAATCCGACCCGCCGCAAGGCAAGGTGCGCTTTGGTTTGCCGCAGCATGCGCTGCGCTTTATGTTCCGGCAGTTGTGGCCCGAGGCGGAGGCGGGTTCGGCCAATGTCTTAGCATCAAATAGGCTGCTAGCGCATGTGGAGCGTGCACTAGCAGCTATCAATTCATGAGTAATGCAGCGCATCACACGTTCGAGACGCCCGAGCAGCTCTACGCGTGGCTGCGGGTGAACCGCGCCAGCGAGTCTGAGCTGTGGTTGCGCATCTTCAAAAAGGCCAGCGGCCAGCCCTCCGTCACCTGGGACGATTGCGTGGTGGCAGCTATTTGCTGAGGCTCGATCGACGGGCTGCGCAAAGGCTTGGACGACACCTCGTTTCTGCAATGCCTGATTCCATTTCCCCAGGTAGCGGCCGCGCGCAGCGATGGGCGCTGGGCCAGCGCCTACGCCGGCAGCGCCACCATGGTGATGCGCTAAGACCTTTTTTCGGCGCTGCAACAAGACCCCGCGGCCCACGCGTTCTACACGACCCTCCAGCGGCAGCACCTGTTCACCATCTACCACCGCCTGCACAGCGCCAAGCGCTCTGATACCCGGCAGAAGCGCATGGCAGAGCTGCTGGCAAAGTTGGCGCGCGGCGAAAGGCCTTGAGATTTGCCGCCAGCGAGCTTCGGGGCAATGACTCACACAGCATCGGACGGGCCAGAATTCTTGATCTCGGCGAACTTGGCTGCCATCGTCGGGTTGCCCCGCGTCAGCTTCTTGATCGTCACGTCTTGCGCCTTATCGTTTGCAAGGCGCAGGTTCCGGTCTGTGCCAAGCAGTGCGTCCTTGGTTTTCTGCAGGTGGTCGATGGATTTGTCGATCTCATCGATCGCCTTTTTGAAGCTATTGGATGCCAGGTCGTAGTTCCGCGCGAATGCGGTCTTGAAGGTATCCAGGCTATTTTCGAAGTTGGTGATGTCAATGTTCTGCGCCCGGACCAGCGCCAGCTCCGACTTGTATTTGAGCGAGTTCATCGCCGCATTGCGCAGCAGCGTGATGATGGGCAGAAAGAACTGTGGGCGGACGATGTACATCTTGGGGAAGCGATGGAACACATCCACGATGCCGGTGTTGTACAGCTCGCTGTCGGGCTCCAGCAGGGAGACCAGCACGGCATATTCGCACCCCTTCTCAAGGCGATCCTTGTCAAGCTCCTTCAGGAAGTCTTCGTTCTTGTTCTTGGTGCTGGTGCGGTCGTTCTCATTTTTCATTTCGAACATGATGGAGACGATCTCGGTGCCTGACTCGTCCAGGTCGCGAAAAATGTAGTCGCCCTTGCTGCCGGTGCGCGCGTCGTTGTCCTTCTCGAAATAGGCCCGCGGAAACGCGGTCGCGCGAATGCGGTTGAACTCCGTCTCGCAGTGCTGCTCCAGCGTCTCGCCCACCATCTTGGTGGACAGGCGTGCCTTCATGTCGCGCAGGCGCTCTATCGCATCATCGCGATCTTTGATCTGCGTCTCAAACTTGTCTTTGAGGGATTTTTCTGCGAGTTGCTTTTCAAGTTCAGCCCGCGCCAGGCCACTTTTCAGCTCGTCGCGTTCCCGCTCGACCACGTTGACCGCCTCGGTGATGGCCAGCTTTTGCATAACGTCCGTGGAATCCAGCTTGGCCTTCAACGCCTGGATCTCGGCGTCCTTATCCGCTGCGGCCTTCTGTAGCCCGTTGACGAGCTTCGCCTCGGCCAGTTCTGCCGCAGCTATTCTGTCGCGCTTGGCCTGCTCAAGTTCGTTGGCGAGCGCGTCACGCTCCTTTTGCACGGCACTTAGGGCCTCGGTGACGGCAAGTTTGCGCGCAACCTCAGCCGCATCAAGCCTGGCTTTGAGTTCCTGGATTTCGGAGTCTTTGGCGACAGCAGACTTCTGCATTTCGCCGGCCACTTTGGCTTGCGCCAGCTCGACAGCATTGCGCTTGTCTTGCTCGGCCAATTCAAGTCGTTCATGCAACTGCTGCTCGAACGCGCCGTCGCGAACTTGCTTCAGGATATCTGCGTACCCCGCCTCGTCGATTTTGAATGCTTTGTTGCAGTGGGGGCAGATGATGTCGTGCATGGCGGTCACTGTGTGTCGTGTTTCGTTGGGAGGGGAGCATAGCGGGCACTTGGCAAAGCAACATGACGCGGCACGCCTGAGCCGCGCCGTGGGCGACATGGCCATGATCCACGCTGAGGGAACGCATCAACGCTTCTACAGCTTTAGCGCCCAGATACAGCGCGAGCGCAAAGACTATTACGACCAGCTGGAGGCCACCCAAAAAGGCCCGCTGGACGTGACCCCGTGGCTGCACTGGTTTCTGGGCTGCCTGCTGCGCGCCGTGCAAGGCGCAGACGCCACACTGGCGGGCGCGCTGGACAAAGCCCAGTTCTGGCAGAGCTGGGCAGACACGCCCATGAACGCCCGCCAAACCCTGGTGCTGAACCGCGTGCTGGACGGCATGGAAGGCAAGCTGACCAACGCCAAGTGGGCGGCGATGGGCAAATGCTCTGCGGATACTGCGCTGCGCGATATCAACGACTTGCTGGAACGTGGGGTGCTGCGCAGGCTGGAGGGTGGGGGGCGGAGTACGGGATATTTGTTGTGTGCCAAATAGGCCGCTAGAGCTTTTGGAATAAGCGCAAGCAGTTATCAATACATGAGCAAAACAACGCACCACACCTTTGAAACGCCAAAACAGCTCCACGCATGGCTGCAGGCAAACCACGCCAGCGAGGCTGAGCTTTGGGTGCGCATCTACAAAAAGGCCACCGGCCAGCCCACCGTCACCTGGGACGATGGCGTGGTGGCTGCCATCGCATGGGGCTGGATAGACGGGCTGCGCAAGGCCTTGGACGAGACCTCGTTTCTGCAGCGCCTGATTCCATTTCCAGATCAATACGAGATTAGGCGCGAAGCCGCAGACAGTGGTTTGCCACGGCAAGGCGAAGCAACGACATATTCGGATTGATCTGGAAATGGAATGACGCCGCGCCGCGCACGCTCCAATTGGTCGCAGAAAAACGTGCAGCATGCCGAGCGGCTGATAGCGCAAGGGCGCATGCAAGCCGCCGGCCTGGCGCAGGTAGAGGCCGCGCGCAGCGACGGGCGCTGGGCCACCGCCTACGCCGGCAGCGCCACCATGGTGATACCCGAAGACTTTTTGGCGGCGCTGCAACAAGACCCCGCGGCCCACGCTTTCTACGCCACGCTCAAACGCCAGAGCCTGTTCACCATCTACCACCGGCTGCACAGCGCCAAGCGGCCGGAAACTAGGCAGAAGCGGATGGCGGAACTGCTGGCAAAGTTGGCGCGCGGCGAAAGTCCTTGAAATTGGCCGTCAGCGCGAGGGTCGCGCAATCGCTAGAGAAAGTGGGATTCTCGCGTTTAATGAATTAATCTATATTTGCTGAGATCCTCGACAGGATTCGTTCAGCAACAATCGGCGACACGCTATTGCCCAATTGTCTAAAACTATGCCACTTAGTTGGGTGCAATAAAAACCAATCTGGAAATCCTTGAAGTCTGGCGGCCTCTCTTGGCGTGATTACACGCGACGCGACAGGGTGGATTGGTCTGACAGCCTGATAGCTCCCTTTTTCGCTACCTGTACCAGCGCGAAGGGTTGGGCAAAATCCTGTGTAGTCCAGCCGTATGGCCTTTGATATTGGGTCCTTTTCTCGTGGCAAGAGCTTTTCATATCGAGCAGCAACAGCCGGAGAGTGCACCGTTCCAAAGCAACCGGATGTGTGTCCCGTGTCAAAAAATGCGTCCAACGCAAATGAATCTCCGACACCTTTTGGAATATTCGATTGCGCTCTATCGTTGAAATGCGAACTAGAAAGTATTTGAACTGGCTGCCAACTGTTGAGCTCGGTTTGCCAGGTTGGGTCGATGAACTCAGGTAGTCCGCGTAACGCGTCACGGACAGTTATTTTTTTCTGATCAGAAGGAATATCAAATATATCTCTATCAAGCATGCCGAAGCGTTTTGGATCAAATCCAACGAAAAAAACACGAGTTCGCGTGGTCGCAGCTCCAAAGTCAGCAGCACAGACTTTTGTCGCGGGTAAGAGCGTGTAGTGTGACGGTATAAGTTCTAGCGCTGACTTCAAAACGTCAACATTGCGCTCCTGAAGAATCCCGGGAACATTTTCAGCAACAAAAAAACGAGGATTGGTCTCTGCCACCAACCGCATGAAGTGCCCGAAAAGGGAGTTACGTCGATCATTGGGATCACGCCTGCCGATATCACTGAACCCTTGGCATGGTGGACCACCGATGAGACCATCTAACTCGCCGTGCTTTAGCCGACTCTGAGTAAGCAAGTCAGTACCCTGAAGTGTCGATATGTCTAGACCCAAATGCCGAGTGTTAGGAAAATTTCGAATATGTGTTTCGTTCGCATGCGGATCTATTTCCACCGAACTTACAACTTTCATTCCGGCGCGGGCCGCACCCAACGAGAATCCACCTGCACCCGCAAATAGATCAATAATTTTTGGTTTCTTATGCATTTAAAAATATTGCGCCGAGAACGCGAAAATCTCTCTCAGGCCCAGTTGTACAACTAACTAGCCTTCGAGTACTGCGAAATTTGGAAGGTAACGATACATTTTTACAAAGTGATTGGCGTCTGTTTGGGGGATCGTGCCGAGTACAAGCTGTTCGCCAACCCTTAGGGGCAACTGACTTTCCAATTTTTTGAATTCACGCCCTGTTAATTTTGGAACTACTATTCGCACTGGGGCCAACGGGTTTGGTAGAAAATCTAATCCATCAAAGTGACATTGCTCTACAAGAGGTTTATCCTGTTGTGAATAGAATATTACGGAGATCGTAGCCATCTTCGCACCATCTTCATATTCAATTTCGCAGATCAATTGCCTGCACATCTCTGCGCCCGCATCTACTGAATTGCGTACAGCTAGAGCTGCGTCAATTTCTTGCAACAGGATCGCGCGACTTAACGCTCCAAACGGCCATCCGACAAGGTTTTTTGCGCTAGTTCCTGGGGGAATTCGATCACGACCAAAAGTGGTTATAAATCTCTCAATGGCATTTGGAGAATCTGGCACCTTGTCTTGTTCCGCTTCTGCGTATTGAGGAGCTTTCTGACACTGGACAGATATCGTCAAGACAGTACCTGAACCAGCTCGCATCACCACGGTACGCAAATCCAACAAAACATCCATGGATAACGGATCGTCATAGTCGAGCCAAAGGAATTGCTTTTTCGTCCAGCTGAGGTCAGGCAAAGCGTGTTTTGACTCTCTATAATCAACAGGGATGCGGAAAGGTTTATTGTCATCAATCCGTGCTTGCGCTGATTTTTCCTGTTCGATAGAAATCATATCTTTGATCCCTAGGGACCTGTGCATCAGCGTAAAGTCTGCAAACCAGATCGATCCGAATCCCACGTAGACATAGTCCTCCACTCTACCAAACGGCTTAAGCCTGCGAAACACATCACAAAGCATTCGACGCTCTGCATGTTTCGCGGGTCGTAATGAATAGTCGATACGTTTGAAACTTGCGGTCATTCGTCACTCATACTCTCAAAAATCAGCTCAAACGTCTTTTCTCCAACTGCTTTAGCGGTTGCAACTTCGAACTCTTTCATTAAAAATTGAACCTCATGGACGGGTTTTACATATTGAATTTTTATCGTCCTAGGACCAATTGGAGCAAGCGATCCGCGCGCAGGCGCAGTAAACTTTGAAGATGCAGGGAGCGCTTCCGATTTCACGTTAGTCACTCTGCTCACATACGCGAGGAGAGGGCTATGCTCACGAGTATGCTCATCGATGTCAGCGTCTAGTTCGTTCAGAAAATCGATAACGGGCCGCATGAGTTCCGTCATTCTTTCGAATGTTTTTTGCCAAATCGGGTTGTCTTGATCAACGTCGGTTTTGGTTGTGTTCCAAGGAACCCTTACGGAGTCATCGGAATCGAAAGTCACGATACCGCGAAAGCGCGAAAATTGATTGTGATAATTTGGTATCACTACAGTTTTTGACTGCTCTTCAATTAGTCCCCATCCAGTGACATCTCTGCGGTCTGCCTCTAAAACTACACGGCCGTTGCAAACGACGTACCACCCAGCTTGGGACGGCACGCTCAGACCGACACCAACGACAATTCGTACTTTAATTTCCTCTTCACTATCATCCTTTATCACAAACGCTTCAACTCCCGGACGAAGCTTCGATGCTTCGTCGACCAATAGGTATAAGCTTGTTGCGTCAATATGATGTCCATTTACCTTTATCTCAAGACCTTCTGCAATAAATTGACGATGTTTCGACTTAATTAACTGATGAATTGAATTTTCAAAAAGTTTCGTAGCAAACTTGGCAGCAACCTGGGGCCTTAAATTACTAACAATAATTTCAGTCCCCGGCGATTCAAGCGAAATATCATCATTCGATTTAAAATCTGCCCACGGAAAAGTCCAAGTCGGTTTTATTTCCCATTCAAGAACGTTCACGTCCACAGCCCAAGCGTCGTCCGCAGTCGCAGAGCTTACGGAAAAGTGATGACCAAATTTAAATAGCGCTCTCTTCATTCCAACACCAAACTGGCCAATTGAATGCGAGGTACGTGGGCTATCCGATGGCTTACCAAACTTAAATGCGTACGTTCGGGCTGCATCTTTCGAGAACCCACCACAGTTATCGACTATTCGAAATTTGTCTTTTGAAAATTCAAGCGCCACTTTCCGCCCTTCGAATGGTTTCTCACCGCCGGTCTTGAGACCTTTGGCGCCATCAATCGAGTTGTCAACAAGATCGAGCACCGCTTGTTCCAGTCCGATGTCTCGTGTGAGCATTTCAACGAAGAAACTTTTGGTTGGAGCGGCGTCGATTTCCTGGGTATCTGGCGTATCTGGCATAAATGCTCTCATCTAGTTGAATTTGGAAAAATGTTGAACGCTGCGAAGCAGCCTATCACGACGCTTTGCTGGTCGGTTCCTCGATGAATGATCGCAATCGTGTTGCAAATCCCCCACCTCTCCCCATCCCAATTACCAAGCTCTGCGTAGCCGCCACATAAAACACCCGCGCCGCCTCCTTCTCATCCTCCCCCGCCGCAGGCATATGCCCCACGCCGGGCAGCGCCACCACGGGGAACTCCAAGCCTTTGCTGACCTTCATGGTCATCACCTGTATGGCATCCGCACCGGGCCGGTATTCCCCACTCTTCTTGCGCACGCGGTGCGGCAGCTGGCGTTGGGCCAGGGCGCTGGCGCACAGGTCCATGGTTTTCCAGTCGGCGCACAGCACGGCCATGTCGCCCCAGGCAAAGCCTTCTTTGTGGGCGCTGGCCAAGTGGTCCGCAATGGCAAAGGCTTCATCGCGCAGGGTGGGCAGTTTGATGATGACGGGGGCTTGGCCTTCGCGCCCGCAGCTCACGGGTTTGAGCAGGGGGATGCCGTCTCCTAAGCCAGCGTCATCGTTTTCGTCGTCCGCCGTGAGCAGGCGATCCGGCGCCGGGCCGCCCCAAGCCGGATCAGTCCCCGTGGGGGGCAGCGACCCGCGCAGCGGTGGAGCGTGGGGGCTCAAATGCTTTGCCGCAACCAGGCTGGCGGTGTGCAATATCTGCCGCGTATTGCGGTAGTTGATCTTCAGGATGGTGGTGCGGCCCTGCGCCTGGATGCCCACGCTTTTGAAGCTGAACTGCTCGCTGCCATCACGTGAAGTTCGGCGCTCGTAAATGCTTTGCGCATCGTCGATCAGCACGGCCAGGTATTGACTGGTGGGGATGTGGCAGCGATCCGCCGTGTGAATCGCGTCGGCCACCCGGCCGTCATAAAAGCGGTTGCTTTGCGATGGCAGGGCTCGTCCGTCGGTCGCGGGCTGTCGGGGGCCCCAGCGTTCAAAGTGCGGTGCATGCACTCGGTCGCTGCGCCACTTTTCGCCACGGGTCATGCGTGACTGGCATGCGCCCAGTGCGAGTATCGAAATTGCCATGCCCCCGTTGCCTCCCCTGTGCTGTACCGCTTGTGGTTTTGTAACGCACTGTAGGGCGCGCGATGGCTGTGCGCAACTGCGGCGCTCCAGCAACGGGCAGGAAAAGCCTGCATGCTGCGTGCCGCAGCGCACAGCGCGGTTTAAAAAATCAATGAAATTGGCCTCTAGCGCTTATTCAGTATGTGCTAGCAGCTATCAAAACAATATCGACCCACGCTACGCACCGCCGCTGACTGCGGGTGCTGGCAACACCCTGGCCGCCCCTGCTGCTCCGTCGGGTAAATTGCTCCGCATGCCCAGCACCCCCGCTTCCACCTCCACCGCCGCCCCGGCATCCCTCATTGATTCCCCCCAAGCCGCCTGGCGACTGCTGACCACGCTGGGCCTGGTGGTGCTGGGCAACAGCAGCATGTATGTGGTGTCGGTGGTGCTGCCCGCCGTGCAGGCCGAGTTTGGGGTGGGCCGCGCGGATGCGTCGCTGCCCTACACCTTGATGATGGTGTGCCTGGGGCTCGGCGGGCTGTGGACGGGGCGGCTGGCCGACCGGCATGGGCTGATGCCGGTGCTGTGCGTGGGGGCGGTGGGGGTGTTCGGCGGCTTTGTGTGGGCCGGGCTTTCGGGCAGCATTTGGGGCTTTGGTCTGGCCCACGGGCTGATGGGGTTGATTGGCAGCTCGGCCACGTTTGCGCCGCTGATCGCCGACACGGCGCTGTGGTGGAACCGCAGGCGTGGCATTGCGGTGGCGATCTGTGCCAGCGGCAACTACATCGCCGGCGCGGTTTGGCCGCCCATCGTGCAGTACGGCATTGAGACCATTGGCTGGCGCCACACCTACCTGTGGATGGGCTTGGTGTGTGGCCTGGGCATGCTGGCCTTGGCACAGCGTATGCGCCAGCGCGCGCCCCTGGTGTCGTTGGCAACGGCTTCCTCTTTTGCGCCGCCGGGCACCGTGGCGGCAGCCCCTGTGGACCGCAGCCGCCCGTTTGGTTTGCGCCCTATGCATGCGCAATTGCTGCTGTGTACGGCGGGCGTGGCGTGCTGCGTGGCCATGGCCATGCCGCAGGTGCACATCGTGGCGTACTGCACCGACCTGGGTTTTGGCGCGGCGCGCGGGGCCGAGATGCTGTCGCTGATGCTGGCGTGCGGCATTGTCAGCCGATTGGTGTCGGGCGTGATTTGCGACCGCATTGGCGGCGTGCGCACGCTGCTGCTGGGGTCGGCGTTGCAGGGGGTGGGGCTGATGCTGTTTTTGCCCTTTGACGGGCTGGTGCCGCTATACGTCATCTCGGCAATGTTCGGGCTGTTTCAGGGCGGCATCGTGCCGGCCTACGCCATCATCGTGCGCGAGTATTTCGCGCCGCAAGAGGCGGGCGCCCGGGTGGGGGCGGTGATCATGGCCACGCTGCTCGGCATGGCGCTGGGCGGCTGGATGTCTGGCTGGGTTTTTGATGTAACCGGCAGCTACCGGGCAGCCTTCCTCAATGGCATGGCCTGGAATCTGCTGAACCTGTCCATCGTCGGATGGTTGTATTGGCGCACTCGCCACCAAGGCATGGCTGCAGCGCGGGTGCGGCCCAGCGCAACGTGACAGCGGTACCGGTCCGGGGTGATGCTCAGGATGGAATTTTTAGCAAAAACGGGCTCTAGCGCTTATGGATAAAGCGCAAAAAGCTAGCAAAAAGATAGTGAACTCTGCGTATCCCGGTGGCCTGGGCGGTGCGCCTGCAGTGGCGCGCCGCCGTTACGTCTTGCTCTCCAAAAACAGCCCCGCATAGCTAGGCTCCGCAAACGAGCGCATGACGGAGTCGCGCAGCCAAATACCGCCCTGGTCATTGGCAGACGAGGTGTGCCAATGCATGAAGTAGTCCACGGTCGG
>JBATPF010000257.1:0-10955 GCA_049291355.1 Giesbergeria sp. | reverse complement strand
CATCAGCAACTGGGCGTAGTCGTTGTGCGCGTACTCAATGTAAAACAACGAATCGGCCGCCTGAAAACGCGGAAACACCGATTCGAAGGTGCCGGCGCCGCTGCCCCAGGGCCAGAAGGCGCGGGCGCCGTCCAGCGTGGCGGCGGTGAAGTTGCTGCGCGTTTGGGCGTCGAGCTGCACCGTGGTGGTGTCCAGCCGCTGCCCCACGCGTTCGGCGCCCACAGCGGCCAGGGCCAGCAGGGCGAACACGGCGGCGGCCACGGCCAGCAGGGTTTGCTGTTTGCGGCTGAGTTTGCTTTTGAGCTTGACGATCAGCAGCAAGGTGCACGGCAGCAGCACCAATGCGGCCGACAGCAGGGCGCCGCGCGAAAGCGTGGCCAGTGTGATCACCAGCAAGGCAAAGCCAAAAAACAGCCACAGCGCACCCGCACCGCCCAACTGCGTGCCGCGGTGGTGGGCGGCCGCACGCGCAGCCCGCCCGCCCGTGCCTTCGGCCAAGCGATAAAACCACAGCGGCATCAGCATGGCGAGAAAATCGGCCAGGTGGTTGCGGTTGGCAAAGCTGCCGACAAAGCCGGTGGCGCTGTCCGCGCCAAAATACAAGGGCGAACTCGCGCCCATCCAGAACTGCAAAACGGCCAGCAGCATTTCGAAGGCGCCCACCACCAGCAGCACCACCAGGCATTTTTCGACGAGCGGGCGCGGCAGAAACAGCGCCGCCAGCAAGGTGGCCAGCGCCGGAATGCCCGAGAGCAGGGCGGTGAGCGTGGCGTCGGGGTTCAGGCTGAGCGGCAAGTCTTGCGGCGCACTGCCGCCCGCCGCCGCCAGGGCATCAAAGTACAAGCCCCGCCCCGCCAGGCTGGCCCAGCTGCCGGCAGACAGCGGCACCAGCTGCAAAAAGCCGAGCCACAAAGGGCTGCTGGCAACAAACAGCAGCAGCAGCGCGCTCCACAGCGGCATGACGGCGCGGCGCTTTTCACGCCGCTCTGCGGTACTGCCTGCCGCGCCAAACAGGCGGTCAAAACTGACCGAGCCCAGCAGCACAGCCAGCAGCAAGGCGCTCAGCAGGAGCAAGCCGACCAGCGCGATCTGCCGATTGCCGCCGCGCAAGACCGGCGCCAGCCCCAGCAGCGCGCTCGCCAAAAAAAACACCAACCAGTGACTAAGCTGGTTGGTGTTGGAGCGGATGTTGCGAGTGGACGAGGCCAATCAGCTACCGCTGGCTTTTTTGCCGTTGCTACCATTAAGCAGCAGTGCGGTGCCACCGATCAGCATACCGCCAAGCACAAAATCCCTTTGTTGCGTGCCGTCAGAACTTCCAGCACCGCTACCACCAGCACCGGGTACCCCAGTACCCAAAGGCGCCTGCGCCAGACGCGTGGTTGCAGCCAGGCTTCGCACGGAAGCAATCGACTGCTCGCAGGTCAGTTTCGAATTCACGGTGTAGTGCTGGCTGCCCATCAGCGAGACGATGCAGCCATTGGCCAGAGCGACCGTAGCCATGCCTTTGCTGGAGACCAGCACGGTGCTGCCTTCAGCCAGCGGCATGCCGCTTTTGGCCTGGGCCACAAAGCCCTGGCCACCAACGCTGACATTGCCTACCACGTTGTCCAGCGTGCCGACGCTGGAAGCGGCTTGCGCGCCAAAGGCGCAGCAGGCGAGAAGGGCAATAGCGAGTTTTTTCATATCTCTCTCCGGGGTGACGGTTTGGTAAAGGTTATATCACAGACGCAGGATGTGTAGCGAGAGGGTGCAGCGAAAATATTGTGACCAATGGCGTGCAGGCAACAGCCGTTCGCGCCATTTGCCGCCTACCGTGCCCGCCGCACCCGCAGCAATTCGTCCAGCACCAGGCAAATGGCGCCCAGGGTGATGGCCGAATCGGCGATGTTGAACGCCGGAAAATGCGAGCCCGCCCAGTGAAAGTCCAAAAAATCCACCACATAGCCGTGCAGCAGCCGGTCCACCACGTTGCCAACCGCGCCGCCGAGGATGCTGGAGAGCGCGAACGCAAACAGCCGCTGGCCTGGGTGGGCGCGCAGTTGCCAGACGATGAACAGCGCCGCCGCCACGCCAAAGCCGGTAAACAACCAGCGCTGCCAGCCGCCGGCCTGCGCCAGAAACGAGAACGCCGCGCCGGTGTTGTGCGCCCGCACGATGCTGAAGAAACCCGTGATGGGCGTGGCGTCGCCCAGCCGGTAGGCGCCGAGGATGAGCGTCTTGGTCAGTTGGTCGATGATGAGGATGAACACCGCCCAGCCGATCCACGGCCAGAAGCTGCCAGCGGCGCGCGGGGCAAAGTTGCTGCGGGCCATCAGGCGTGCACCCGGGTTTCGCCCGCGCCAAAGAGGTTGCTGTTGCAGCGGCCGCACAGCGTGGGGTGCTGCGCGTCGTGCCCCACATCGGCGCGGTAATGCCAGCAGCGCTCGCATTTGGGGTCTAAACTGGCTCCAGCGCTTATCTGTATTGCGTTTCCAGCTATTAACTCAATAGCAGACGTGATGAAGACGTACTTCAGGTCGTCGCCCAGGCTGGCCAGCAGTGCGTGGTCTTCGGGCGCTACGGTGAGCTGTACCGTGGCCTGCAGCGACGCGCCCACGGTGCCGGCGGCGCGCAGTTGCTCAATCTCCTTGTTCACCAGATCGCGGATTTCGCGAATGCGCGCCCACTTGGCCAGCAGCCCGTCGGCCGGCTCGCCCAGCGCGGTGTACTGCTCCATAAAGATGGAGTCGCTGCTGCCGACGATCTTCCAGGCCTCTTCGGCGGTAAACGAGAGGAACGGCGCCATCCAGCGCAGCATGGCCTGGCTGATCTGATACAGGGCCGTTTGCGCGCTGCGCCGGGCCAGGCTGTGGGGTGCGGTGGTGTAGAGCCGGTCTTTCAGAATGTCGAGATAAAAGCCCCCCAGGTCTTCCGAGCAGTACAGCTGCAGCTTGGCGACCACGGGGTGAAACTCGTACACCTTGAAATGCGCCAGGATCTCCTGCTGCAGCTGGGCGGCGCGCGCCAGGGCGTAGCGGTCGATCTCGATCAGCTGATCCAATGGCACCGCATCGGTGGCCGGGTTGAAGTCGCTGGTATTGGCCAGCAGAAAGCGCAGCGTGTTGCGGATGCGGCGGTAGGCGTCCACCACGCGGGCGAGGATTTTCTCGTCGCCGGCGATGTCGCCCGAATAGTCGCTGGACGCCACCCACAGGCGGATGATTTCGGCGCCGAGCTTCTTGTTGATGTCCTGCGGGTCGATGCCGTTGCCAAGCGATTTGCTCATCTTGCGGCCCTGCGCATCCACCGTGAAGCCGTGTGTCAGCAGGCCCCGGTAGGGTGCGCGGCCTTCCAGCGCGCTGGCCAGCAAGAGCGAGCTGTGAAACCAGCCGCGGTGCTGGTCGTGGCCTTCCAGGTACAGGTCCGCTTCCGGTCCGCTGTCGTGGTGGGCGCCGGCGTGCGAGCCGCGCAGCACATGCTGGAAGGTCGAGCCCGAGTCGAACCACACTTCGAGAATGTCGGTGCTCTTGGTGTAGTTGGGCGCATCGCCTGCGCCCAGAATCTCTTCGGTCGCGACGCGGCTCCAGGCTTCAATACCGCCTTTTTGCACGATGTCAGCGGCCTGGTCCAGGATGTCCATGGTGCGCGGATGCAGTTCGCCCGAATCCTTGTGCAAAAAGAACGGAATGGGCACGCCCCAGCTGCGCTGGCGCGAGATGCACCAGTCGGGCCGGCCGGCAATCATGTCGTGCAGGCGCGCCTTGCCGTTCTCGGGGTAGAAGTGGGTTTGCTCGATGGCCTTGAGGGCCGTCTGGCGCAGGGTTTCGGGGGCTTTGTCTTTGGTGAAAACGCCTTCGCCCTCATCCATGCGAATGAACCACTGCGCCGCCGCGCGGTAGATCACCGGCGTTTTGTGGCGCCAGCAGTGCGGGTAGCTGTGGCTGATGGTTTCGGTGGCCATCAGGCGCCCGGCATCCCGCAGCGCTTCGATGATGACTGGGCAAGCCTTCCAGATGTTCAGGCCGCCAAACAGCGCCAGCTCCGGCGCGTAGCTGCCATTGCCCTGCACGGGGTTGAGGATGTCGTCCGTGGCCACGCCGTGCGCGACGCAAGAGTTAAAGTCTTCCACGCCATAGGCGGGCGACGAATGCACGATGCCGGTGCCGTCGCTGGCGGTGGCGTAGTCGGCCAGGTACACGGGCGAGAGGCGCTGGTAGCCGTGGCTGCCGTCATCGCTGGCCACGTCGTACAAGGGGTGCTCGAACTCCAGGCCGGCCAGCGCCTTGCCCGGCGCCCGGGCCAGCACCAGGCCTTCGAGGCCCCAGCGCGCCATGCAGCTTTCCACCAGCGATTCGGCGAGCAGCAGGACGCCGCGCGCGGTGTTGACCAGCGCGTAGGTCAGCTCCGGGTTGAGGTTGAGCGCCTGGTTGGCGGGAATGGTCCAGGCGGTGGTGGTCCAGATGACGGCGAAGGCGTCTTTGGTCAGCGCGCTCAGGCCAAAGGCGGCGGCCAGTTTGGCGGAATCGTGCGCCTTGAAGGCGACGTCCAGCGTCTGGCTTTTTTTGTCCGCGTATTCGATTTCGAACTCGGCCAGCGATGAGCCGCAGTCAAAGCACCAGTACACGGGCTTGAGGCCGCGGTAGACAAAGCCCCGCTCGATCACGCGCTTGAAGGTGCGGATCTCTTCGGCCTCGTTTTCCGGGTCCATGGTTTTGTAGGGGTGGTCCCATTCGCCCAGCACGCCCCGGCGCTGGAAGTCGACCATCTGCTGCGCGATTTGCTCGGTGGCGTAGGCGCGGCCCTTGGCCTGCATGTCGTCGCGCGAGAGCTTGCGGCCGAATTTCTTTTCAATGGCGTTTTCGATCGGCAGGCCGTGGCAGTCCCAGCCGGGGACGTAAAGCGCATCGAAGCCTTCGAGCTGGCGCGCCTTGACGATCATGTCCTTCAAGATCTTGTTGACCGCGTGCCCCATGTGGATCTGCCCGTTGGCGTACGGCGGGCCGTCGTGCAGGATGAATTTGGGCGCGCCGCAGCGGGCCGCACGCAGGCGCTTGTAAAGGCCTTCGTCGTTCCATTCCTTGACCCAGCCCGGCTCGCGCTTGGGCAGGTCGCCGCGCATGGGGAACGGCGTGTCGGGCAGGTTCAGGGTTTTGCGGTAGTCCTGCGCGGGCGCAGGAGCAGGGGAGGTGGAGGCGCTGGGGGAGACGTCGGACATCGCGGATTCTCGTGAACGGTGGTGGCAGGCGGGGCGCGGTTGAGGAATCGCCGGGACGCCAGGAAAGAGGGGCCTTGGAGGCGCACAGAGCCGTGCGCGGGCGCTTCAAATTCGGTCGCGCGTGGTCTGGCGGCGGGTCTCTGCGTGGGCAGCGAACCAGGCACGGGCGTCAGCGCAGTCGCGGGCGATGCCGGCCGTCAGCGCACCCAGGCTGTCGTACCTGAGTTCGTCGTGCAGTTTGTGCATCAGTTCCACGCGGATGATTTTACCGTAGGCCCCTTCCGCGCCCAGATGCTGCGGCCATTCCAGGCAATGGGTTTCGAGCAGCACGCGCCCACCGTTCACGTCGCTCGGGTCCAGCGAAGGCCGAATGCCCAGGTTCGCGACGCCCGGCAGTGCCTCGGCAGCGAGGCCATGCACCCACACGGCAAAGATGCCGCTGGCGGCAGGTTTCCAATGGGCAAAGCGCAGGTTCAGCGTACGAAACCCGTCGCCCGCGCCACTGCTGGCTTCGCCCAGTGCCCGGCCCAGCTTGCGCCCATGCACCACGTGGCCGGAAATGGCATACGGGCGGCCAAGCAGCTGCGCCGCGTCGTCCATGCGGCCGGCCGCCAGGGCAGCGCGCACCTCGGAGCTGGACACGCGCACCGGCTCGGCCGCGTTGGTGGAGGCCTGCGGATAGGTAATCTCGTAGGAATTCATGCGTGCGACGTCGAAACCGCGCTGCTGCCCCGCTTGCGCGAGCAGGCGGTAGTCGCCCGCGCGCTGGCGCCCGAAACGAAAATCGTCGCCGACGAGCACATAGCGTGCGCCCAGGCCACGCACCAGGACGTCGTTGATGAAGGTTTCTGGCGACTGCCCGGCCAGGGCGGCATCAAAGCGCAGCACCACGGTTTGCTGCACGCCAAAACGGGCCAGCTCGGAGAGCTTGTCGCGCAGCGTGCCGACGCGCGCTGGGGCCAGTTCGGGCTTGTGCAGCGCAGCGGCAAAGTAGTCGCGCGGGTGCGGCTCGAAGGTCAGTACACAGCTGGGCACGCCGCGCTGCGCGGCTTCGGCATTGAGCAGCGCCAGCATGGCCTGGTGGCCGCGGTGCACGCCGTCGAAATTGCCGATGGTCAGTGCGCAGGCCGGGGCAATGGCCGGGTGGTGGAAGCCACGAAGAACAAGCATGGTATGTTTTTAATAGCAGTTGGCGCACACAGGGCAAGCGCTGGCCCCGTTTCTGCGTGCTTGGCGTATATTGTGACGCAGTCGCCCCGCTGCGCCCGCGCAGTGTTTGGGGCGCCCGCTTGCCCCGTTTCCTGTGCATTTTTGAAGGAGGCTGCTCGTGAAAGTGTTGAAGCTCTCGGCCCAAGGCCTGCCCCAGTCGTGGATATCGCTGGAACAGGCCGCTACCCACTACGCTGCTGGCGATGTGCGCTGGGAGGTGGGGGGCGAGGTGGCGCGCTTTCGCGGGGGCAACAATGCCGTGACGGGGCTGCAGTCGGTCATCGTCATCAACAGCATCATCGGCACACGCGGCGTACCGCGCACCAACCCCTTTGGCATCCGCCCGGGCCTGACCAATACCAAGCTTTTTGCCCGGGACCGCAATGTGTGCGCCTACTGCGGTGGCCTGTTTCATGAGGTCGATCTGACCCGCGAGCACATCGTGCCGTTTGCCAGCCACGGTGTGGACCACTGGATGAACGTGGTGACCGCCTGCCGCGCCTGCAACCACCGCAAAGGCCCGCGCACGCCCGAGCAGGCGAACATGCCGCTGCTCTATACGCCCTACGTCCCCAGCCTGTGGGAAGACTTCATCCTGCGCAACCGCCGCATCCTGGTGGACCAGATGGAGTTCTTGATGGCGCATGTGCCCAGGTCGTCGCGGCTGCTCGGCTGAATGGGAGCGCGCCTCAGGCGATGGGGCGCGGCGTCAGTACGACTTGGGAAGTCCGAGCCCCTTTTCGGCGATGTAGCACAGCGCCATTTCCTGCGTCACCGGTGCAATCAAGCCGAGCACGCTTTCGCGAAGGCCGCGTTCCACGTGGTATTCCTTGGCGAAACCAAAGCCGCCATGGGTGCGCACGGCCCGGGTAGAGGTCTCGAAGCTGGCTTCGGCGGCGAGGTATTTGGCGGCGGTCGCTTCGACGCCGCAAGGCAGGCCAGCGTCGTACAGCCAGGCCGCTTTCCACATCATCAACTCTGCAGCCTGAAGCCGCATCCAGCATTCCGCCAAGGGGTGCTGGATGGCCTGGTTTTGTCCGATAGGACGCCCGAACACCACGCGTTCCTTGGCATAGCCCACCGCCCGCTCCAAGGCGGCATCGCCCGCACCCACGCAAGAGGCCGCGACCAGGATGCGCTCAGGATTGAGGCCGTGCAGCAGGTATTTGAAGCCCTGGCCTTCCTCGCCAATGCGGTCCTCAGCGGGCACTTCCAGTCCGTCGATGAAGAGTTCATTGGAGTCGACGGCCTTGCGCGCCATTTTCTCGATGGGGCGAATGCGCACCTTGGAGCGGTCCAGCTCGGTATAAAACAGCGTGATGCCGTCCATCGGGCGGGCGCATTCTTCGATGGGCGTGGTGCGCGTGACCAGCAGGATTTTGTTCGCCTGCTGGGCTGTGGAGGTCCAAACCTTTTGCCCATGCACCAGATACCGATCGCCTGTGCGCCTGGCAAAGGTTTTGATGCGTGTGGTGTCGGAGCCGACGTTGGGTTCCGTCACGCCGAAACAGGCGCGATCCTCGCCGCGAATCAGGGCGGGCAGCATGCGCTGTTTTTGTGCCTCGGTTCCGAACACCACGACCGGCTGGGGGCCAAAGAGATTCAGGTGAACAGCAGACACGGCGGCAGAACCCAGGCGTCCAATGGTTTTCATCACCATGGCGGCGGCGGCGATGCCCTGGCCTGCACCCCCGTATTCGGTCGGCATCGTCACGCCAAACCAACCTCCTGCCGCGATGGCGTTGCAGAACGCGGTGGGCCATTCTCCGTCGGTGTCGCGCTGGAGCCAGTAATCCGCGTCGAAGTTCTTGCAGATGGCGGCAACGGCTTCCTGGATGGCCCGCTGGTCGTCCTGCTCAGCAAAGTTCATCTGAAACTCCCTTTTTGCTTGGCGTGCCCACCGGGGCAGCAGACCCCATCGCGGCCCGCGGATTGCAGGCTGCGGCAGGACAGGCGCAATGCGTGGCGCCCTTGGCCAGGTTTCAGGCAAACACTCCAGCGGTTTCCTGCATGCGGCTGGACACCTCACCCAGATGGTGCAGGGTGTCGCCAAACGTCATTTCCATCTGCGTGAGTTTCTTGAAATAGTGGCTGCCGATGTACTCGTCGGTCACGCCGATGCCGCCGTGCAATTGCACCATTTGCTGGCCCACGTAGCGCATCGATTGGCCCAGCTGCACCTTGGCGCGCGAGAGCGCGGTGCGACGCTCGCCTGCGGGGGCCGCGAGCTTGAGGCTGGCGTAGTAGCTCATGGAGCGGGCCAATTCGAGCTGCATCTTCATGTCGGCAACGCGGTGGCGCAGCGCCTGGAAGCTGGCGATGGTGACGCCGAACTGCTTGCGCTGGTTCATGTAATCCACGGTGAGCGCCACGGCCTTGTCCATCACGCCCACGGCTTCGGCGCACAGGGCGGCAATGCCGGTGTCCACGGCCAGTTCCAGCGCGGCCAGGCCATCTTTCGTGACGAGGGTGGCGGGGGCGCTGGCGAACTGCACCTCGGCGGCGCGGCTGCCGTCCTGCGTGACGTAACCCTCGGCGCTGACGCCGCTGGCCGAGCGTTCCACGAGGAAGAGGGCGATTTGGCCGTCCAGTTGCGCGGGCACGAGGTAGGCGTCGGCCTGGTCGCCCGCGGGTACTATGCTTTTTGTAGCTATTATGGTATATCCAGACTGCCCTGGAGCCGTTTTTGCCTCACATTTTTCAAGTGCGTAGCGCGCTTTGCGCTCTTGCTGCGCCAGCACCACCAGGGCTTTGCCGCTGGCAATGCGCGCCAGCCAGGCTGCTTGCAACTCGGCCGGTGCGTACTGCGTGAGTACGCTGCTCGCGATGAAGGCGTGTGCCAGGGGTTCGAGCACCATGCCGCGGCCGAGTTCTTCCATCGCCACCATCACGTCGATGGCGCCCTGGCCCAGGCCGTCGTGTGCTTCGGGCACGGTCAGCGCGGTAAGCCCGAGTTCGGCCAGTTCGCCGTAGGCCGCGCGGTCAAAGCCGCCTGCGGCCACGATGCTGCGGCGGCGCTCGAAGGTATAGCCCTTGTCCACCCAGCGGCGCACGGCGTCGCGCAGGGATTGCTGGTCGTCAGAAAAATCAAAATCCATGTTCTATCTCCTTAACCGAGAACAGTCTGCGCCACGATGTTGCGTTGCACTTCATTGCTGCCGCCGTAAATGGTGGTCTTGCGCAGATTGAAGTAGGTAGATGCCAGCGGCGCATTGGCCACTTCGCCGCCAGGGAAGTCGCCTTGCCAGCCAGCCTGCATGGCGTCCTCGATGAAGGGCAGGGCAAAGGGCCCAGCGGCCAGCATCATCAGTTCGGCGTAGCGCTGCTGGATCTCGCTGCCCTTGATCTTGAGCAGGCCGGCGATGTCGAGCGAGTTCTTGCCGGACTTTTCAGCGGACAACACGCGCAGCACCAGCATTTCCAGCGCCACGATGTCCACTTCGAGCAGGGCGATCTGGTCGCGCAAGCGCTGGGCATCGGCACCGCCTTCAGCGGGGTCCCACACGCCTTCGCGCTTGGCGATGCGCTTCAAACGTTCAAGCTCGCGCTTGCTGCGGTTCACGTCGGCGATGTTGGTGCGCTCGTGGCTGAGCAGGTGCTTGGCGTAGGTCCAGCCCTTGTTTTCTTCGCCAATCAGGTTCTCAGCCGGCACTTCGACGTTGTCGAAGAACACCTCGTTGACCTCGCACTCGCCGTCGAGCAGCTTGATCGGGCGCACCGTGACGCCGGGCGATTTCATGTCGAGCAGCAGGAAGCTGATGCCGGTCTGCGGCTTGCCTTCCGTGCTGGTGCGCACCAGGTTGAACATCCAGTCGCCGTACTGGCCCAGCGTGGTCCAGGTCTTCTGGCCGTTGACGATGTATTTGTTGCCTACGCGCTCGGCGCGGGTCTTGACGCTGGCCAGGTCGGAACCCGAGCCGGGTTCGCTGTAGCCCTGGCTCCACCAGACTTCGCCGCTGGCGATGCCGGGCAGAAAGCGCTTTTGCTGCTCGGCATTGCCAAACGCCATGATGACGGGCGCCACCATCACCGGGCCGAAGGGAATGATGCGCGGTGCGCCGGCCCGCGCGCATTCTTCTTCAAACAGGTGCTTTTGTATCGCCGTCCACCCCGGGCCGCCGAATTCCTTGGGCCAGCCAAAGGCCAGCCAGCCTTTTTTGCCAAGAATCTTGGCCCAGTTCTGCATATCCTCCCGCGTCAGGCGCAGGGCGTGGTGCACCTTGTGGGCAATGTCCTTGGGCAGATTGGCCTGCACCCAGGTGCGGACTTCTTCGCGAAAGCTTTGTTCTTCGGGGGTAAATGCGAGATCCATAGGGCTTGTCTCCAGTGAGGTCGCATTTGTAGCACGGTCGTTCGTTTTAGGCCTGTCCGGGCGGCGACATGGGCAGGCCCAGTTCGCTGCAGAGCCGCTCCACCATGGTTTGCAGCTGCGAGACCTGGGCTTCGAGCTGCGCTACGCGTTCGCCCAGCGCGCCCGCTTGGGGTGCGGCGATGGGCTGCGACAGGTCCACCGGGCCACACAGCAGGTGCATCCAGCGCGACTCGCGGG
>JBATPF010000256.1:0-2353 GCA_049291355.1 Giesbergeria sp. | reverse complement strand
CGCCAGTTCCACGCGCCGCGGCGCGCTCACCCCCGCCTCGCTGTGCCAGGAGGCACTGGCAGGCACGCCCTTGGAAGTGGTCCACGCAATGGTGGGTGCGGCGTCGCTGGCAGAAGCAGGGGTCATTAAAAGAAATATCTCGGTGAACAGAAGGAAATCCGTCGGCAATCAGCCGGAGATCATCCGGAAATAGCGCGCTTGAGCCGCACTTCCTCGATCTTCACGCTGCCGACCACGGCCGTCTTGGCGGTGGCCATTTCGCGCTTGAAGCCAGCGAGTTCATGAAAGCGGATGGCGCGCTCGTTGCGCAGCGGTACCCAGGCAGTCACATTGGTGCAGCCCTCTTCCTGCAGGCCGTCGCGGGCTGCATCCCACAGCGCCAGGCCCACGCCCTTGTCCCAGTGCGTGGGCGCGGCGTAGATGGCCCAGATTTCGCCGGTGGTCGGGCGCGATTTTTCGTCGCGCGAGCGGTCGTAGCCGACAAAACCGATCACCTTTTCGTCTTCGACCGCCACCTGCACCTGCGGCTCGCAGTACTCAATGGCTTCGCGCCAGTAGGCCTGGCGCTTTTCCACCGAGAGCGACTTGAGTTGCTCGTCGGGAACGATGCCCTGGTAGGCCTCCTGTGCGGCGATGGTGTGGATTTGCGCGATGGCTTTGGCATCGCGAAGCGTAGCGGGACGAACCTGAATACTGGACATGAAAAGACCGACCGAAACGGACAACGGAAATTGAAAAAGGAGCGGCATTGTCGCCGCAAACGGGTTTTCCCTCCCCAGCGTGGGCCTGCGCGTGACAGGGTCACACGTCCGCTGTTCCTTCGAAACGCCTAAATGATGCGCCGCAACAACTTGAGCGTGCTGTCCAGCCGCGCGCCATAAGGCGGGTAGAACACCGAGCCGAGCGACCAGCGCGACTGGATCAGCACCGACTTCTGGTGGCAAAACCGCAGGAAACCTTGCTCGCCGTGGTAGGCGCCCCAGCCACTGTCGCCCACGCCGCCAAACGGCAGGTTGTCGTGGGCAATGTGCATCAGCGTGTCGTTCACAGTGACACCGCCGCTCACGGTGCGGGCCAGCACGTCGTCGCGCACGCTGTCGCTGTTGCCGAACCAGTAAAGCGCCAGCGGGCGCGGGCCGGCGTTGATGTGGGCCACGGCATCGTCTAACCGGTCGTACGAGATCACGGGCAGGATGGGACCGAAAATTTCTTCCTGCATCAGCTGCATGGCCGAGGTGGCGCCCAGCACCAGCACCGGCGCCATCTGGCGGCTCGTGGCGCCGTCAAGCGTGGCTGCGGCGGGCGCCACGGATTGGCCCGGCAAAGGGTCCATGGAGAGCACCTGCGCGCCCTGCGTTTGCGCCTGCTGCAGCATGGTGCGCAGACGGGCCAGATGGCGCGGGCTGATGATGGAGGCGTAGTCGTCGTTTCCGGCGATCGTTGGAAACAGCTTGGCCACCGCCGCCTTGTAGGCGTCGGCAAAGGCGCTCTCGCTGCCGCGCGGCACCAGCACGTAGTCGGGCGCAATGCAGGTCTGGCCGGCGTTCAGGAGCTTGCCGTGGGCGATCTTGAGTGCGGCGTCTTCGAGCCGGCAATCCGCGTCGATGATGCAGGGCGACTTGCCGCCGAGTTCAAGCGTGGTGGGCGTCAAGTTGGCCGCCGCCGCCTGCGCCACCTTGCGGCCTACGGCCGTGGAGCCGGTGAACACCAGGTGGTCAAACGGAAGTGCAGCAAAGGCGCTGGCCACAGCCGCATCGCCCTGGACCACGCAGACCTCGTCGGGCGTGAAGAACTGTGCCAGCAGGCGCTCCAGCTGCGCCGAGGTGTGGGGGGTGAGTTCGCTTGGCTTGATCATCACCCGATTGCCCGCAGCCAGCGCCGTAATCGCCGGCGCCAGGGCCAGCTGAATGGGGTAGTTCCAGGGCGAAATGACGCCCACCACGCCGAGCGGCTGGCGCTCGATGCGGGCGCTGGCGGGCAGCAGGTACAGCGGCGTGCTCACCTTCTGCGGCCGGCTCCAGCGCGCCAGGTGCTTGAGCGTGTGACCAATAAGGGTATGCAGCACGAACAGGTCGGCCACTTCGGTCAGGCGCTGCGAGCGCACGCCGAAATCGGCTTCGACGGCTGCCGCCAGCGTGCCGCTGTGCTCGTCCAGGAGCTTTCGCATGCGCAGCAGGCGCTCGCGGCGCACCACCAGGGGCACGGCCACGTGCTCGCGGCTGGCTTGGTACTGGGTATCGAACAGGGCGCGCAGATCGGTGGAAGTCATCGTTGCATCATAGTGGCGGGGCTTCGCAACTGCTTAGGGGAAACGCCTCAATCTTCTTTGGGCTCGCGCGGCGGGCGCGGCTTC
>JBATPF010000255.1:0-10540 GCA_049291355.1 Giesbergeria sp. | reverse complement strand
GTTTGCTGAACCGCAAACGGCCGTGGACGACGACGCGCTTCGTCAGGCATTGCAGGGGACACTGCCCATTGTTCTGGCTGGGGCGGCGGTGCAAAACGACAGCTCGCAAGTGGCGCAGTATGTGCAGCAATTGCCCACCGTTTTTCCTGAGGCGATGCGCGGTGCTGCCGGGATGGTGCCGGATGAAGATGGCATTGCCCGGCGGGCACCCATGCAACCAGATGCCTTTTGGAGGGTGCTTGCGCAGCAGGCCGACCGGCAGGTGTCGGCTCCTCCCGATGGGGCGCTGCTGCGCTATTACGCGCCCGAGTTGCCCATTCCTTACGCGCATTACACGCAAGCGCTGGATGCGCAGCATTCGCTGGCACCTGGCGCCGTGAAGGGGCGGTTGGTGCTGCTGGGGCAAAACACACCGGTGGGTGGGGTTGATCAATTCCGCACGCCGTTCAGCGCGCTGGGCGGCACAACCCAGTCGGGTGTGTTTCTGCATGCCACGGCCTTGCTCAATGGTCTGGCCAACGATTGGATCAGGCCGGTGCCCTGGCCACTCCCCTGGCTGGCGGCCTTGCTGGCCATGGTTGGCGTCACGCTCTTCACGCGCCGCTTTAGTGCCCTGCGCGCGCTGGCGGCAAGCGTCGCCTTGGGCAGTGCGGCCGTGGTGGGAGGCGTTTTTGCCTTTGTGGCCGGCTGGTGGTTCAGCGTGCTGCCCTTGCTCGCTGGTCTGGCGGTGCACTGGAATCTGGGTGCGGCCCAGAGCTATTTGCGCGAGCGCGGCCGACGCCAGCGGCTGCGCGCGGATTTCGCGCGCTACGTACCACCGGCCGTGGTCGATGCGCTGATGGCCTCCGGTGCAATGGCCCATGTGCATGGTGAGCGGCGCACGCTGACCTTGCTGTTTTGCGATCTTGCGGGCTTCACCACTGCCAGCGAAACCCTGGCGCCAGAGGCCGTGGCGCGCGCCCTCAACGCCTATTTCACGCGCATGGCGCACTGCGTGCGGTCCCACGGGGGCACCTTGGATAAATTCATTGGCGATGCGGTCATGGCCTTCTGGAATGCGCCGCTCCCCGATGCCGTCCACGCAGCCCACGCGCTGGCTTGTGCCCGGGCCATGCAGGCCGAAATGGAGCTTCTGCGCAGCGACTGGAGGGGCACGCCCTTTGCCTTAGTGCGTCTGCGCGTCGGCGTACACACCGGCGAAGCGGCGGTGGGGCACATGGGGTCCACCGAGCGCTTTACCTACACAGCAGTGGGCGATGCCGTGAACACGGCCGCACGCCTGGAGGGGGCCAATAAGGCGATGGGCACCGAAGTACTGGTTTCGACGACCACCGTAGACGCCCTGGATGCGAAGGCGCAAGGCACCCTACTGTGGCTTGACTGCGTACTGCTCGCCGGGCGCAGCACGGGGCTCGATGTGTACACGCCCTGCAGCGACGCAGCGCTGGTGGCGCAAGGCGCGGCCTTGCGAGCGCATATCCACGCAGGGCGGCTGCAGAGCGCGCTGGCTTTGTGCGACGAGTGGCTGGCGAAAAACGGCGAGATGCCGCTCCATGCGGCCGCTGCCATGGCCTTGGCGGAGCGATTGCGCGCCGCGGTGAAGACCTTGCCAAAGGGGCCTGCGCCCACTGCGACCTCTGCATTGGCACCGAGACCACTGAGCAAATAGAGAAAGGAGCTTGCCATGACCCCCATCATTCTTCGCGCCGTACTATTGGGCGCTTGTGCCACCCTCGCGGTGCCCGCCGCGCTGGCGCAATGCGCGGGTGTCGCAGCGGGGCAGACCGAACAAAATGCCGCCGCCGAACTGGTGAGTCTGGTGGGTCGGGGCGAGACGCGTCCCAGTGGCGACGCTGCCTGGGAGCGAGCCGTGCAGGCGCAAAAGCTCAAGGGCGGGGCAGACATGCGTACGCTGGCCCTCTCCTCCGCTGCACTGCTGCTGGCCGACCGCACGCAGATTCGCATGTCGGCCAACGCACAGTTGCGTTTGTGTGATGCGCAGCCCGAACGCAGTCTGCTCGAACTGATTGCCGGGCGCCTGTGGGCACGCACCAAACGCAGTCCTGCGAACCTGCAATTGCAGACCCCTGCCGCACTGGCTGTTGTGCGCGGCACCGACTGGGACGTGGAGGTGGAGGGCAGCGGACGCACCACCTTCACCGTGCTCTCCGGCCAGGTCGAGTTCTCCAACGCCTATGGGCGGGTGGACTTGGGGCCGTCCGAGCAGGGCATTGCGGTGCCCGGGCAGGCGCCTACCAAACGGCTCTTGGTGAACCCACGCGAGCGCGTGCAGTGGGTCATGGCCAATCCGGTGGATGCCCGGCGCTGGGCCGAATTTCAGGGCGATGCGGTGGCGCCTGAGCTGGCCGCCGTGCAGACCGATCTGGACGCTGGCGCCTGGCCGCAGGCACGCGAACGGCTCATCGCGCTGCGCCATATGGGCGCGCACGAAGCCGCCGTGGCGCTGGTGCTGGCCGATCTGGCGGCCTTCGACGCGCGCCTGGAGACCGCCGTACACGACCTGGAACGTGCTTGGCAGCGCACAGGTGACCCGAGGCTCGCGGCGCGCCGGGCCGAATTGTTGCTGGCGCAGGACCGCCCTGAAGACGCCCGGGCCGTGCTCGATGAGGCCCTGGCGCGCAGCAGCAGCGCCGACAGCAGCGACCTGCTGCTGGCCGATGGCGATTGGTACCGCCTTGCCGGCCAGGGCGATGAAGCCTTGGCGCGCTACCGCACCGGCCTGGCGCGTGCGCAGGGCCGTACCCAGCAGGCCGACGCCTTGGGGCGATTGGGCCGCGCGCTACAAGAGCGCGGCGACCTGGCGGCCGCCCGTGACGCGTTGGCCAGTGCCGTGTCACTTGACCCGCGCAGCGCCGACCTGCTCGGTGCAGAGGCCACTGCCGCCACAGAGGCATTTCGCCTGCGTGAGGCCGATGCCGAGTTCGATGCCGCCTTGGCGCTTCAGGGTGACGACTACGAGAGCCTGGCTGGCGCAGGCTTTTTGGCCCTGCGCCGTGGTCAGCCCGAAGCGGCGCGACAACTGCTGCTCAAGGCCCTGGTCATCGAGCCGCGCTATGCCCGGGCGCAGGTCTGGCTGGCGGTGGCCGAATACACCCTGGGTGCAGAGGGTGCGGCGCTTGACGCCCTGCAGCGGGCGCGTCAGGCGGACCCCAAGGATCCGCTGCCCTGGCAGATTGAATCCATTTTGCGCAACGACAGCGGTGAGCCTGAAGCTGCGATCGCTGCCGCACGCGAGGCGCTTGTGCGACTGCCGTACCTCAAGTCGCTCAATCCACTGGCGTCGGACAGCCAGGGCTCGGCGAACCTGGGCAAGGCGCTGGGCGACTTTGGACTAGAGCATTGGGCTCGCGCCTATGCGCAGGAGTCCTACTACCCCTTGTGGTCGGGCAGCCATTTCTTTCTGGCGAATCGGACGGAGAGCAGCTTCAGCCGGGGGTCCGAGTATTTCCAGGGCTACTTGGCGGACCCGCTGGTGTTTGGAGTTAGCGAGAAACAGGCGACGGTGTTTCCCATCGCCGGCAGTGAGTGGCTGGGCAATGCGAGCGTCGAACGAGGTACGCAGCAAGACAAAGCAGCGGTTTCGATCGGCAACCATGGCATCGCTGCTACTCCAATGCCCTTCGCGTGGCAGTGGTGGGCAGAGGGCATCCATATGGCCCCGCGGCCCGATTCAGGCAGCTATCGCCTGTCATCACCTGGTCTGTTAATAGCGCTGGGCGCGCGCGTGACCGATCGGCTCTCCTTGCTGCTGCTGCACAACGAAGACTGGACGCGCTACGCCTACCCCGGCGGCCGCGACCTGGGTAGCGACGTGATTTTTGACAGCCTGGCGCGGCAGCGCTCGCGCCGCACCGACTTCGGTGGCTCCTGGCGTTGGTCTGCCGACGAACAGACCTGGCTGAAATTCGACCGCGCGAGTTTGGGGCAATCGCTGGTGCTTAGCGATCCGCGCTGGGGGCCGCAGGATTCCCGCATCGGCGACACCAACGAAGGGGTCATGCTGCGCCATACCCTGCAAAAAGGCAGCTACCGCATCAGCGGCGGCTGGGAAACACGGCGCAGCCAACTTGGGTCAGCGCTCGGCGACAGCTTGAGCACCAGCGCGCAGGACACGGGCACCCGCTTCGATATGCCCTGGGTTGCGTTCGAACAGAAAGCGGGAGCATGGACTTGGCATGCGCAGGCGACTTGGCCGCGTTGGTCGGTCCGGTGGCAATCGCGTGCCTACGATTCGCTCACCGGAGAGAATTTGTTCGAGCCGCAGCGCGACGCCGGGGGACTGGTACGCCGCACGCTCCCCCGTCTCGGCCTGTCGTACCGATTCGGGCCCGGCCGGGGGCTGCATGCTGCCTATATCGAGAGTGTGCGGCCCTCCGGCGCCCACACGCTCTCTCCAGTCGCCGTGGGCGCGATCCCTATTGACTACCAGTACCAGCTCGCGGGCAGTTTTGTGCGCAAGAGCGCACTGCAGCTGGACTGGGAGTTCGATGCGCGCACCTTCGGGTTTGCCAGCCTCTCGACGCAGGACATTCGCAACCCGACCTATGCGGACGGCAGCTTGCTCGTGCCGCCGTCGGCTGCATTCGATCTGGACCGGGTGAGCAGTCTGGGCGCCCAGGTGCAGAGCGCTCAGACAACGGTGGACCCGTACAACGGCAACCCGGTATTTGACCGCGGGCGGCTGCACCAAGCGGGTGTGGCGATCAACCGCGTGCTCGCCCCGCGCTGGAGTTTGTTGGCGAGCTACACATGGGCTCAGGCGCGCAACACGGGCAGTACCTATGCCGGCAATGCGCTGCCCGGCTTCGCCCGGCATACGGCGGTATTGGCGAGTTCCTGGAAGCATGGCGGGCGCGATGTGACGTCTGCGTATCTCGTGTACCGAGCCTCGCGATTCGTCGATGAGGCCAATTTGCAGCCGCAGAAGGCAGGATGGGATTTGGGCGTGGTCCACTCCATCGATTCGGCGGACCGCCGCTGGTCGCTCATCGGCACCGTGCAGACGCCGCTGGATGGGCGCGTCGATCCTACGCTCTGGCTGCGGCTGCGTTACCGCATGGATTGACGGAGAAAAACTAGTATTTTTGGCCTCTAGCGCTTATCTGTATTGGATTGTTAGCTACAAATAGCGGAGCTATTGGTTCAATTGCTCCAGTGCTGCAGCGATGTCCGAGGGGGCCACACCTGCCACCGGTGCCAGACGGTCGGCCAGCGAGCCGAGGGCCTCAGGGCCCTGCCGCAACTGTGCAATGGCTGCGCCAGCCTCCTTGGGCGCATCAAACGCCAAGCTTTGCAGCAGCAAGCGCCCATCGGCGTCCACCAGCTTGAAATAGAACTTGCCGTCCTGCTCGCGGTACTGCTTGAACGTTGGCAGGGCAGCCTTGCTGGCCTTGTTCGCCTTGGTGGTGGGCCCCTGCGCCAGGCTGCGCAAGCCCACCGCGCTGCGCAGTTCGTTCAGGAAGGGAGTCGCCAGCGCGCGCGCGCGCTCGGCGCCGGCCAGCAGTGTGGCTTCGATGCGAGCCGGGTCGGCCATCAAGGTTTCGTACTGCGCGCGCATCGGGGCAATCACCGCATCTACCCGCTCCAGCAGCAAGGCCTTGGCTTCGCCCCAGGCGATGCCATCCGCGTACTGCTGGCGCAGCGCGGCGGTTTCTTCGGGCGTGGCAAAGGCCTGGTAGATCTGGAACAGGGCCGAGCCTTCGACGTCCTTGGGCTCGCCTGGTGCGCGCGAGTCGGTGACGATGCCGCCAATCAGCTTTTGCAGCTGCGCGCGGCTGGAGAACAGCGGGATGGTGTTGTCGTAGCTCTTGCTCATCTTGCGGCCGTCGAGGCCGGGTAGGGTGGCGACGTGCTCGTCAATGGCGGCTTCGGGCAGCACGAAATGCTCGCCATAGAGGTGGTTGAAGCTCGCCCCCATGTCGCGCGCCATCTCGATATGCTGCACCTGGTCGCGCCCCACCGGTACCTTGTGCGCCTTGAACATCAAGATGTCGGCCGCCATCAGCACCGGGTACATGAACAGGCCTGCGGTGACGCCGTCGTCGCTCTCGCGGCCGGCTTCGTGGTTCTTGTCGACGCTGGCCTTATAGGCATGGGCGCGGTTGAGCAGGCCCTTGCCGGTCACGCAGGTCAGCAGCCAGGTCAGTTCGGGGATTTCGGGGATGTCCGACTGGCGGTAAAAAATCACCTTCTCAGGATCAAGCCCCGCCGCCAGCCAGCTTGCCGCGATCTCCAGCGTCGAGCGCTGGATGCGCGCCGGGTCTTCGCATTTGATCAGTGCGTGGTAGTCGGCCAGAAAGTAAAAACTCTCTACGTCGGATCGCAGGCTGGCCGCAACGGATGGGCGGATCGAGCCGACGAAGTTGCCCAGGTGCGGCGTGCCGGTGGTGGTGATGCCGGTGAGAAAGCGGGTGGTGCTCATGACGAAATAAGAATCAAAAAAATTAGCTCAGCAGCGCGATGATGGGCGACAGCAGCAGGTTGATGGCAGCGTAGCCCACCGTCATCAGCGGGCGCAGCCACAGCGTGCCGACGACGCCCGCCAGCACCAGCGCCATGACGATGAAGAAACCCCAGGGCTCGACACGAGAGACGAGTTGCGCCTGCTTCCAGGGCAGCAGCCCCACCAGCACGCGCCCGCCGTCAAGCGGTGGCAGCGGAAACAGGTTGAAGGCCCACATCACCAGGTTGACCAGGACGCCGGCACGCGCCATCTCGATGAAAAAGCGCTCATTTACGTCCAGCGCCAGCAATGCCACCAGCGCCAGCACCCACAAAATGGCCTGAATGAAGTTGGAGGCCGGTCCCGCCAGCGCCACCCAGACCATGTCGCGCTTGGGGTGGCGCAGCGCGCCAAAATTCACCGGCACCGGCTTGGCATAACCAAACAAAAAAGCCCCTGAAGTGGCGAAGTACAGGATCAGCGGCATCAGGATCGTTCCCACCAAGTCAATGTGCTTGAAGGGGTTGAGCGTGACGCGCCCCAGGCGCGCGGCCGTGGGGTCGCCCAAGTAGCGCGCCACGTAGCCGTGGGCGGCCTCGTGCACGGTGATGGCGAAAAGCACCGGCAGTGCGTAGATGAGGACGGTCTGGAGGGTGTTGGAAAAGTTCACCCGCCGCATTGTCCCCTATGGCGCGCATTGGCCCGCCCCGCAGCCATCGAGGTGTGGCAATGGACGCACTCCGCGTCCCTGCCCGTGTGCGCTAGAGCAGAATTTTTGCTATTCAAAAAATAGCTTAAAAGTCTTATGGGATAAGCGCTAGATGCCAATTTCTTATGAACTTCAGAGCCCAAGCGCCGCCAGCTTGCCGCGCCCCTCGCGCACCACCTCCGGGTCGCCGCCTTTTTCCATGGGCGTCAGGTCCAGCACCGTGGTGGGCTGGGACGGACAGGCGCCCGCATCGATCACGCCGTCGATCAGTTTGTCGAAACGTGCCAGGATTTCCTCGGCGTCGTTCATGGGCTCTGTCTCGCCGGGTGGAATCAAGGTGGTCCCTAGCAGCGGGCCGCCGTGCAGCTCCAGCAGCGCCTGCAGTGCCGCGCCTTCGGGCACGCGCAGGCCAATCGTCTTGCGGCTGGGGTGGCTGACGCGGCGTGGCACTTCCTTGGTGGCGTCGAGGATGAAGGTGTAGGCGCCGGGTGTGGCGAGTTTGAGCAGACGGTACTGCCGGTTGTCCACCCGTGCGTAGCTGGCCAGCTCCGAGAGGTCGCGGCACAGCAGCGTCAGGTGGTGCTTGTCGTCCACGCCGCGGATGCGGCGCAGTCGGTCCACGGCGGCCTTGTCGTCCAGTTGGCAGACCAGGGCATAGCTGGAATCGGTGGGCACGGCCAGCACGCCGCCTTGCTTGAGCAGCGTGGCGGCCTGTTGGATCAAGCGGGGCTGGGGGTTGTCGGGGTGGACTTCGAAATACAGGGCCATGGGGAAGTGAGAGAGGGGCTTCAGCGGCCCGGATGAATGTGCGCCGCGACCAGGTCCCAGGCGGGCGTCAGGTCGGCTGGCAAGGGGGGCAGGGTACCCAGATCGGTGTGGGATTCGTCGGGGCTGTGGAAGTCGCTGCCGCGTGATGCCGCCAGGCCCAGTTCGCGCGCCAGGTCGGCGTAGCGCACGGCCTCGCTCGCGGAGTGGCTGCCGGTCACCACTTCGACACCGCGCCCGCCGTGCTGCTGGAATTCGGAAAACAGCGCAAATTCTTCGTTCGCCGTGAAGCGGTAGCGCGCCGGGTGCGCAATGACGGCCACGCCGCCGGCTTGCGTGATCCAGCGCACCGCGTCTCCCAGGGCGGCCCAGCGGTGGGGCACGTAGCCGGGCTTGCCTTCGATCAGGTATTTGCGAAAGACCTCGGACGTATCGCGGCAGACTTTGGTTTCCACCAGAAAACGCGCAAAGTGGGTGCGCGAGACCAGTTCCGGGTTGCCCACATAGCGCAGCGCACCCTCGTAGGCGCCGGCAATGCCTACGGCGGCAAGCTGCTCGGCCATGTCGCGCGCGCGCTCGTTGCGCCCGCCGCGCGTGGCGGCCAGGCCCTGGATCAGCTGCGGATCGCTCGGGTCAAACCCCAGGCCGACGATGTGCACCGTGGCGCTGGCAAAGGTGACCGAAATTTCCACGCCGCTCACGCAGGCCATGCCCAGTGCCTGGGCGGCCGCCAGCGCGCGGGCTTGCCCGCCCACTTCGTCGTGGTCGGTCAGTGCCCACAGGTCCACCCCGTTGGCGTGGGCGCGTGCGGCGAGCACTTCGGGCGTGAGGGTGCCGTCAGAGACGACGGAATGGCAGTGCAGGTCGGCGTTTTTGTAGGAAGTCACCCGATCATCTTACGGGTTTGTCCTGAGCCGCGCCTGTCCGTGCACGCTCCGGGGAGGAGTAGGCTCAAGCTGCGCCACAAGTGTTTCTGAATGTGATTCGCTTGGCTGCATTGCCCTTCGTGGCCACTGGATAGGAAGAAGCTCATGCATTTTGACAATATTCGCGTGTCTCGCAAGCTCTGGGGCATGTTCCTGGTGCTGATGCTGGCCATGTTGCTGATTTCGGGTCTTCAGCAGGTCCGCACCAACCGCGCCATGGCGCAGGCGGTGGATGCGGTGATGGATATCGAGCACCGCATCAGCCAGGCGGTGCGCTGGCGCGGCGACACCGAGACTTCGGTCACCATGGTGATGGGCGGCGCCGTGACCACCGACTCGGTGTTGGCGCAGCAGTAGGACGCCCGGCTCAAACAGATTGCCGGAGGAATCGAAAGCCTGAAGGATTCCATTGTCGCCAGCGTCAAGGACCCCGAGGAAAAGGCGTCCCTGGACAGCGTGCTGGCAGCGCGCAAGGCGGTGGTGGACGCCACCGCCAAAACCTGGGAGCTCAAGGGCGCCGGAGACGCTGTGGCGACGCAGAACTTCGCCGACGAGCAGCTGACGCCGCTGGTGGGAAAGCTCCTGAAGGCGCAGGATGAATTTGTCGGCGTGCTGGAAAAACACGGCACGGCCGTGCTTGCGCAAGCCGAAATGAGCCGCACGCAGCACGCCGTCGAAGGCCTGGTGGCAACGGCTGCGTTGATCTTGTTTTTTCTTTTCCTCGTCTGGAAGCTGGTGCGTTCCATTACCGTGCCGCTGCAGCAGGCCGGGGGCTTGATCGACGCCATTGCCGCGGGCGACCTCACACGCGAGCTGCACGCCACGCGCAAGGACGAATTTGGGCACATGCTGCGCGCGCTCTCGCGCATGGCCGAAAAGCTGCGCAGTGTGGTGGGCGACGTGCGCACCGGCGTGGATGCGGTGTCGCTTGCGTCCTGGGAAATCGCCAGCGGCAACCAGAATTTGTCGTCGCGCACCGAGCAGGCAGCCGCCAATTTGCAGCAGACAGCAGCCAGCATGGAGCAGCTCACCGCCACTGTCACCCAGTCTACCGACACCGCGCGCCAGGCCAACCAGCTGGCTGCCAACGCCGCCCAGGCCGCGACGCGCGGCGGCCAGGTGGTGGGCCAGGTGGTGAGCACCATGGAAGAAATCACCCACAGTTCGCGCAAGATCGCCGACATCATCAGCGTGATCGACGGCATCGCGTTCCAGACCAACATTCTGGCGCTCAACGCTGCGGTCGAGGCAGCGCGCGCGGGCGAGCAGGGGCGCGGTTTTGCCGTGGTGGCCAGCGAAGTGCGCAGCCTGGCCGGGCGCAGTGCCGATGCCGCCAAAGAGATCAAGCAGCTCATTGGCGCCTCGGTGGAAAACGTGGAAACCGGTTCCCGGCAGGTGGCCGAAGCGGGCCAGAGCATGCAGGAGATCGTCGCCAGCGTGCAGCGGGTGAGCGATTTGATCGGTGAGATCACGGCATCGTCGACCGAGCAGCGCGATGGCATCTCGCAGGTCAACCAGGCCGTCACCCAGCTCGACCAGATGACGCAGCAGAACGCGGCCCTGGTAGAGCAGTCCACCGCTGCGGCGACGGCGCTGCGCGATCAGGCCCAGCACCTGACGGGCGTGGTGTCGGTGTTCAACGTAGGCGCTGTCGCGCTGGTCCGCGCGCCGCTGGCC
>JBATPF010000254.1:0-2699 GCA_049291355.1 Giesbergeria sp. | reverse complement strand
TGCTGCGCCAGCGCGGGGGCGAGGCCCCGACCTTCGTAGATGGTGGCCAGCTCGCGCTCTTCGGCCTGCGGGTCGGCCGCCAGCTCGCGGCGTTCGCGGTCGAGGTCGGCTTTTTCGGTGTCGGCCTGCGAGTGCACCGACACATACTCGCCCGCCGCCATCGACATGGCACCAGCCACCAGGCCCGCCACCGCCGTCATGACGATGGCAGACGGACTGGCCTGCGCGGCCGCCACGCCCACCACCAGGCTGGCGGTGGAGACGATGCCGTCGTTGGCGCCCAGCACGGCGGCGCGCAACCAACCAATGCGCTCGCCCCGGTGGCGTTCAAGGTGCAGGCGGCGGGTGGCGGAGGTCATGCTGTGCTTTGGGGTGGTGGAGCGTGGCAGCGTAGGGGGCGCAGCGCCCATCCGTCAAGCCAGGGCGCCGTCTTGCTCTTTGCGGTCCCGTACCGCAAAGCATCCCAACACCCCACGTCTGCGTGCCTTCGGCAGCAGCCTCTTGGCACAAGCGAGAATGGTGGCTATCATTGATAGCTATCAATTGCAAGTGGAGGCTGCCATGGAAACTGCCCGAATCTTTCAGTCCGGCCGCAGCCAGGCCGTACGGCTGCCCAAGGAATTCCGGTTTGCGGGCTCGGAGGTCAGCGTGCAGCACTTCGGCGCAGGCGTGCTGCTGCTGCCGATAGACAACCCCTGGGCCATGTTGGACGCCGCGCTCGCAAGCTTCGAGCCCGGCTTGACGCTTGAGCGCGCGCAGCCCGATGTGCAGGAGCGCGAGGACATCGCGCCATGATCCTGCTCGACACCAACATCTGCATCTACGTCATCAACATGCGCCCGCCAGAAGTGCTGGCCCGTTTTCGGGAGTACCGGCTGGGCGAGATCGGTGTTTGCAGTGTGGTGGCGGCGGAACTGGCCTACTGCGTGGCCAAGAGCCGATCCGCCCGCAACCGCAGTGCGCTGGAGATGTTTCTCGCGCCGCTGGAAGTGTTGCCATTCGACGAAGCTGCAGTCTGGGCCTATGGAGACCTGCGCGCCAGTCTGGAACGCGAGGGCCAGCCCATCGGCGCGCTGGACACCATGATTGCCGCGCACGCCCTCAGCGTAGACGCGCCCTTGGTCACCCACAACACGCGCGAGTTCGCGCGTGTGCCGGGGTTGCGGCTGGAGAATTGGATCACAGTCTGAAGGGCCGCTACCATCCCAGCGTTCCCGCTTCAGCCGACGCACCGCCCGCCATGCTCCCCCACACCTTCCTCTGGCACGACTACGAAACCTTCGGCTCGGACCCGCGCCGCGACCGGCCGGCGCAGTTCGCTGCCATTCGCACCGACGCCGAGCTGAACGAGATCGGCGAGCCGCTGATGCTGTACTGCCAGCCGCCGAACGACTATTTGCCCGAGCCCGAGGCCTGTTTGATCACCGGCATCACGCCGCAAACGGCCTTTGAGCGCGGGGTGAGCGAGCGCGAATTTGCCGCACGCATCCACGACGCCATGGCGCAGCCGGGCACGATTGGCGTGGGCTACAACACGATTCGCTTTGACGACGAGGTCACGCGCCACATGTTTTGGCGCAACCTGATCGACCCCTATGGCCGCGAGTGGCAGAACCAGTGCGGCCGCTGGGATTTGCTCGACGTGGTGCGTCTGGCCTATGCCCTGCGGCCCGATGGGCTCATCGTCTGGCCCAAGAAGGAAGACGGCTCGCCCAGCTTCAAGTTGGGCGACCTGGCCAAGGCCAACGGCCTGCTGCACGAGGCCGCGCACGACGCGCTGTCTGACGTGCGCGCCACCATTGCCCTGGCCAAGCTCTTGCGCCAGCACAACGCCAAGCTGTTTGACTTTGCCCTCGGCCTGCACAAGAAGGAGCGCGTGGCGGCCGAGCTGCGCCTGCCGACCGATGTGCAGAACGCGCGGCCGTTTTTGCATGTCTCGGGCATGTTCCCCGCCGAACGTGGGTGCCTGGCGGTCATGCTGCCGCTCGCCACGCACCCGACCAACAAAAACGAACTCCTCGCGTGGGACTTGGCGCACGACCCGTCCGAGCTGGCGACGCAAAGCGTGGAAGAACTGCGCTTGCGGCTGTTCACCCGCAGCGCCGACCTCCCCGAAGGCATCAAGCGCCTGCCGGTCAAGGGCGTGCACCTGAACAAGTCGCCCATGGTGGTGGGCAACGTCAATACGCTCACACCCGAACTGGCGGCACGCTGGGGCTTCGACATGGGGCAGATTGCGGAGCATGCGGCGCGCGCGCGTTTGCTGCCCGACATGAGCGCCATCTGGGCGGCGGTCTACGAGCGCCCGCGTGCCGAGGGCCCGGCGCCAGACGTGGAGCAGGATTTGTACGGCGGTTTTGTCGGCAATGGCGACCGCCGCCGGCTCGACGACTTGCGCGCCATGACCGGCGCGCAACTGGCCAGTGCGCGCACCGGATTTGACGATGCGCGCCTCGCTGAGCTGCTGTTTCGCTACCGGGCGCGCAATTTCGCGGCCACACTCACCCCTGAGGAGCAGGCCCGCTGGCTGCAGTACCGCACCGATTGCCTGCTGCACGGCCACGGCGGGGCGCTGACCGCGCAGGCGCTGTTCGAGCGCATCGACGCGCTCTCCGAGACGGCCGACGAGCGCGCCGAAAAGATTTTGGGCGCGCTGTACGACTGGGCCGAAACCATCGTTCCGGAGCAATAGCCATGGC
>JBATPF010000253.1:0-4679 GCA_049291355.1 Giesbergeria sp. | reverse complement strand
TGTACAGCGCTTCGGTCTTGAAGACGCGCTGGCCCAGGGCGTTGTGGGCGTATTTGGTGGTGGGGGCGTCTGGGCCTTGGCCGGTGCTGGCGCTTTGCAGGCGGCCCTGGCTGTCGTAGCTGTAGCGGTGCAGGCCGTGGGTTTGGCGGGTGGTGCTGCTACAAGCGCGCCTGCGCATCCTCCTGCGGCGTGGAATTTGAAGTGAAATTCGGCTCCAGCGCTTATGGGGCGTCATTTGTTGCTATTCTTTGAAGAGCAGAACTGGTTCGATGAGGACAAAAAGCGACTCGGACCTCTTAATTTCCTCACTATTCACTATCAAAATATGGATCGCCAGATTCCCAGAAGAATCGGTACTTGTGACCGAGGCGCCGAAGCATGTCGTCAACATCTGCGGCCTGCTGCAATGCCTGAAGCGTGTCAACGCCCTTGGCATCAGCAAACTCATCAAACATACCCAAGTACTCGACTGGACATGAAGCAAATGGATCACCTGGCGGCCAATACGGCACACCGATTCGAATCGTCACATGCTTTCGGATTCCTGTTGATATCTCTTCGCAAATCACCTTGCGTTCAGCAATGAACCTTTGTGTCATGCAGCTCCCTTTATCTTTCGCTCATGCATTGGCGATAGCTTTCGTTAGCCGCAAAAACGCAACGCGCCTTCTTTACCCCAGACAAGCTCGCAAATGCATTCAAAATGCTCTGGCGAAGTGCTTCATTTTTTCCGGTGATGGTTTACACCAGTCGATTAAATTCTCTATCGACTTGAATAGATCCGGGAAAATGATTTGGAGCAACCACGAAAAGCATTTATTCACTTATCAAAAATCTTAAGGGACTTGATATCAAAAACGAGCCCTCCTTTTTCCATTCTTTCTGTTAATTCTGCAACAAGTCCTTTCCAATCCACGAGCGTTCCAAGGCCTTCACGATCCACCGATAGTAATTCATCAAAACTACTATACTGCAAATCATTGATTGGATTCCGCAGAAAGGCTTCAGCCCGTTGAAAATGCCAAGACATCCTTTTGTCTTGATCTCGCAAATTTCGCCCTATATAAATATATGACTCCACAAACGGCAATCTCATTTGATGATCATGATAACCCAACAAAAACACAGGCTGCCCTGGCTTCAAAGTCTCAGATCGATTTTCAAAAGAGTGCGTCATAATACAATTCAAGTTGCTGAACAAACCAAAACAAACGTAAGAATTAGCGCTCCAGTCACTGCATCTATCACCGTCTTTAAAACACGACGACATTTTTCCCCACAGGTTGGCACTTCATCTTGATCTTTACAACTACAACTAAGCCCGCCATTTGAAGGAGTACCCGCTTCTGACGTCGGACGCCCTTCTTTGATTCCTCTCCACCCCATCCAACGCACGGCACAACTTTCATATTCCTTTCCGCGATTCGCACATGATGCTTCGCACTGCGCAACCTGGTCGCGATTACATGGACGCCACCATGAATTTGGCCGTCCTCCTCCGTTAGCCAACCCCTCAGGATCAATATCCCCCAGCGGATTCCCGCCCACATACCCAAACCGATTCCACCCCCCCTCCAGCCCAATCGGATCGCCCTGCGTATACCTCCCGGTCTTCGGATCGTAGCTGCGGAAGTAGTTGTAGTGCAGCCCCGTCTCTTCGTCAAAGGTCTGGCCAGGGTAGCGCAGGTTAAAGCGCACCGGTGGGATGCTGGTGCTGCCCGTGTTTGGCGTGGTGGTGTCGTCCGTGAAGCGCTTGGCCCCCAGCGTGGGCGCTTCGTCCCCGTAGGCGCTGTAGGCCCATTGCCAGGCGGTCTGGCCGTCGCTTTGCGTGAGTCTGCGCGGGGTATTCAGGTGGTCACTGTGAATGGCGTAGATGCGCCCATCAATCTCGGCGGCAATCGGCATGGGCCCGCTGGCAGTCGGCAGATAGAAGTACTGGCCCTGGCCGCCGCTATTGGCCCCGCCCATGCCGTAGTCGCCCAGCAGGCTGGCGTTTTCATCGTAGAGGTAGGACCAGCCCAGGTGTTCTGCGTCGCTCGCCTTGGGGCTCCACAGGCGGGTGAAGAATTGCTGGATGCTTTGCAGCAAGCCCAGGTCTTCTTCGTCTTCGTCCAATGCGTTGGAGCTGGTGCTGTACAGCGCCTCGGTCTTGAAGACGCGCTGGCCCAGGGCGTTGTGGGCGTATTTGGTGGTGGGGGCTTCTGGGCTTTGGCCGGTGCTGGCGCTTTGCAGGCGGCCCTGGCTGTCGTAGCGGTAGCGGTGCAGGCCGTCGGTTTGCAGGCTGCCGGCGCTGTCGTACTGGTAGTTGACGCTGGCGCTGGCGCTGCCGGTGCTGCTGGTGCTGGTTTGCTCGAAGCCCAGGAGTTTGTTGTGGCCGGCCTCTGTGCTGTAGCTGCGGGTGGTGGAGGTGCCGGCGCGTTCGCGCTGGCTGCCCAGGAGGTTGCCGTTGGTGTCGTACTGGAAGGCGATGGTGTCGGGCGGCGCGCCAGCGGCGGTGGCTTTGGTGAGGCTGGCCAGGCGCCCAGCGTTGTCGTAGCTGGCGTTCCAGGTGATGGTGGCCTGGCTGATGGTGCTGGCCTGCGGGTTGGTGTTGGCCGGGCGCCAGAGTTTTTGCTTGAGGGTAAGGATGCGCCCTGCCGCGTCGTACTGGTAGCTGCCCAGCTCGGTGGCGGTCAGTTGGCCGGCGCTGTTGTAGTTGCGCGTGGCGGGGATGGCTGCCGCTGCGCCCGGCAGGCTCCAGCTCCAGCCGGTGGGCTGGCCCAGGGGGTTCCAGGTGATGCCTTGCACGATGGCCTGGCCGGCCCAGGTGAGGCCAGTGATCTGGCCGGTAGCGTCGTACTGGTATTGCAGGCTGCGGCCGTCGGGGTAGTTGATGGCGGCAAGCAGGCCATTGGCGGCGTATTGGTAGCACCACTAGCTCTCTTCCTGCAGCACCATCACCCCGTATTCCGCAACCCCGCCGCAATCCCATTAATCGAAATGTGAATCCCGGTCTGCACCCGCTCGTCACCCTGCCCGGCGCGCCAGCGGCGGATCAGCTCGACCTGCAGGTGGTGCAGCGGGTCGATGTAGGGGAAGCGGTGGCGGATGGAGCGGGCCAGCGCGGAGTTGTGCGCCAGGCGCTGCTTGTCGCCGGTGATGCGGGTCAGCACATCGGCCGTGCGGTGCCACTCGGCCTCGATGGTGCCGAACACTTTTTTGCGCAGGCGGGCGTCCTGCACCAGTTCGCTGTAGCGCGACGCCAGCGCCAGGTCGCTCTTGGCGAGCACCATGTCCATGTTGGACAGCAAGGTGCTGAAGAAAGGCCATTCGCGCACCATCTTGCGCAGCAGCGCGAGCTGGGCTTTGGGGTCTTTGCCGGGGGCATTCAGGAACGCCTCTACGGCCGAGCCAAAACCGTACCAGCCCGGCAGGGTGAGGCGGCACTGGCCCCAACTGAAGCCCCAGGGAATGGCACGCAAATCCTCAATCTTCTGGCTGGGCTTGCGCGACGCGGGGCGCGAGCCGATGTTGAGTTCGGCAATTTCGCGGATCGGGGTTGAGTTGAAGAAGTAGTCGGTGAAGCCGGGTGTCTCGTACACCAGCGCGCGGTAGGCCGCCATGCTGGCCACCGACAACTGCGCGGCCGCGTCCAGAAACGCGGGCGTGGCCGGTTTGGTGGGCTGCAATAGCGTGGCCTCCAAGGTGGCGGCCACCAGGGTTTCGAGGTTGCGCCTGCCGATTTCGGGGTTGGCGTATTTGGAGGCAATGACTTCACCCTGCTCGGTCAGCCGAATCTGGCCGCGCACGGTGCCGGGGGGCTGCGCCAGGATGGCCTGGTAGCTGGGGCCACCGCCGCGTCCTACGGTGCCGCCCCGGCCGTGGAACATGCGCAGGCGGATGGGGGTGGTGGCCGCCAGCTCGTCGAAAAACTCCACCAGCGCGATCTCGGCGCGGTACAGCTCCCAGTTGCTGGTGAAGATGCCGCCGTCCTTGTTGCTGTCCGAGTAGCCCAGCATGATGTCCTGCTGGCCGCCCGAGCGCTGCACCAGCGCGGCGATGCCGGGGGTCTGGTAGAAGCCGCGCATGATGCTGGCGGCGCTCTGCAGGTCTTCAATGGTCTCGAACAGCGGCACGACGATGAGGTCGGCGCGGGCTTCTTGTGTGCCGAGACTCCCCTGCATCAGCCCCACTTCCTTTTGCAGCAGCAGCACTTCGAGCAAATCGCTCACGGTTTCGGTGTGGCTGATGATGTAGTGAAGGATGGCCTGCTGACCATAGCGCTGGCGCATGACCAGCGCGGTTTCAAACACCGCAATCTCGCCCAGCGTGTGCGCGCTGTACTGCGCGCCCATGACGCGCAGCGGCCGGGCGTCTTGCAGCAGTTGCAGCAGCAAGGCGCAGCGTGCTTCCTCACCCAGCAGCGCGTAGTCGGGCGCCACGCGCGCGGCGGCCAGCAGTTCGGCAATCACGCGTTCGTGCTGGTCCGAGGTTTGGCGCAGGTCCACCGTGGCCAGGTGAAAACCAAACACTTCCACCGCGCGGATCAGCGGGTGCAGGCGCTGCGCGCCCAGGGCTTCACCGTGGTGCGTGGTGAGCGACTGGGCAATGGTGCGCAGCTCGGCCAGAAACTCTTCGGCGTGCGGGTAGGCGTTTTGCGGCGCCACGGCATGGCGGGCGGCCTGGCCGCCGGTCAGCTG
>JBATPF010000252.1:0-4182 GCA_049291355.1 Giesbergeria sp. | reverse complement strand
CGCTCAGCAGCAGCACCGGGGTGTGGCCGGCGGCGCGCACTTCGCGGCACAGGTCCAGCCCGCTGCCGTCGGGCAGGCCCACGTCCAGCACCAGCAAGTCAAAACCGCCAGCGCTCCAGAGCTTGCGCGCGTCGTGCAGCAGCAGGCTGTGCGTCACCTGCAGGCCTTCGCGCTCCAGCGCGTAGGCGACGGTCCGGGCAATGGCCGGGTCGTCTTCGAGCAGCAGAACCTGCGCCACCATAGACGCTCAGTGGCCCACCAGTACCGGGAAAATCTTCGTCAGGCCGCCCGCCATCACCTCGACGGCCAGCGCCGCCAGAATCAGGCCCATCAGCCGCGTCATCACGTTGATGCCGGTTTTGCCGAGCACGCGCGCAATCGGGTCCGCCAGCGAGAAGCAAACCCAGGTGGCCAGTCCAATCACCAAACCGTAGCCGACCAGTGCACCGTGCTGCAAGAAGGTCTGCGCGTCGTTGGCGTAAATCACCACGGTAGACATGGAGGCCGGGCCGGTCAGCAGCGGAATGGTGAGCGGCACCACGGCAATGCTGTCGCCGGCGGCAGCCTTCTCGGCCCCCTCTTCCAGTTCGTTGGTGGCCGGCTTGGCCTCGGCCGGCTGGGCGTTAAGCATGTTCATCGCGCTGATGAGCAACAGCAATCCGCCGCCCACCTGAAAGCTCGGCAGCGAGATGTTGAAGAACTCGAGAATCTGCAAGCCCAGCAGCGCGCAGGCGGCAATCACGCAAAACGCGCTGAACGCCGCCGTGCGGATGGTGCGTTTGCGCTGGGCTTCGGAAAAGCCTTGCGTGTAGTGGATGAAAAACGGGACGATGGCCAGCGGATTGACGATGGCCAGCAGAGTGACGAGGGGTTTGAGGTCCATGCCAAGCGTTTCAGAAAGTGTTGGGGATTTCGCAAAGGCCGCTGAGCGACGCCAAGCACCTTCTCAGCGCGGATGCGGTGCTTGTTGCCAATAAGAATGTGCTGCAAGAATGGGGAGTGCCGCAGAGTGTGCCGTATTTCCCTGGCGTCTCGCACGGCGCCATCCCACCAAAAGGAGACTGAGATGACCGAGCCCACCCCATTGCGGCACTCCCCCGACGGCTTTGCCTGCCCCGCCTGGTGCGTTCAGCCCGAGGGTGCGCCGCGCGGCGGCATGGTGGTGCTGCCCGAGATTTTTGGTGTGAATGCGCACATACGCGCCATCACCACGCGATTTGCCGCGCGCGGCTATGCCGCGGTGGCCCCCGACACCTTTGCCCGCATCCAACCCGGCGTGGACCTGGGATACGGACAGGGCGATGTGGCCCAGGGGCGCGCCCTCAAAGCGGCTGTCGAGCGTCTCCCCGAGGCGCTGGTGCTGGGCGACATCCAGGCCGCGATCGACCACGCCGCTGCGCTCTCGGGGGGCAAGGTGGGCCTGGTGGGTTTTTGCTGGGGTGGCCTGCTGGCCTGGCGCGCCGCCTGCGAGTTGCAGGGCCTGGCGGCCGTGGCCTGCTACTACGGCGGCGGTATGACCGGCGACGCGGAAGTCGCGCGCCGCCCCCGCTGCCCGGTGATTGCCCATTTCGGCGCACACGACGCCCATATCCCGCAAAAAGAGGTGCGGGCCTTTGCCCGCGCGCACCCCGAGGTGCAGGTCTACGACGCGGCCCACGGTTTCAACTGCGATCAACGGGACTCCTACGACGAGGCCGCAGCCCAGGTCGCACGTGAGCGCACGCTGGCACTATTTGCCCGCTGCGTCGGCTGACCCGGTGCCCAGGCTGACGGCGAATCGCACAAATTCCTATTTGCAACCGGCGGCGCGTTGTGTGACCATACGTCAACTTTTGCAACAATTATGTCCGCCACCGCTCCCCAGGAGTCTCCCGCCACCGCTGCGCTGATCTCCCAGCTCACGCCCGCCTTGCGCATGGCTGGTATGGGAGCGTGGATGGTGGATTTTGAGCACGCCGAGGTCTCGTTTGACCCTTTGCTGCGGGAGTTGCTGGGGGCTGAGCCCACGGATCCCCTGCGCTTGTCCGCAGCCGCATGGCAGGCGCTGGTGCACCCCGACGATGCGGAGCGCCAGCGCGAGCACTGTGGCCAATGCCTGCGCGGCGAGCGCGACGAATACATCATGGAGTACCGGCTGCGCCGCCGCGATGGCCAATGGCTGTGCTGCCTGTTCCGTGCCCGGGTGCAGAGCCGGTCCCCCCAGGGCCTGGCCCGCAGCATGGTGGGGACCTACCAGGAATGCGCGGATGGGCAGCGCAAGCACGACAACCTGCAGGTGGCCGCCAGCGTGTTCACCCATGCGCGCGAAGGCATCAGCATCACCGACCCTTCGGGCATCATCATTGATGTCAACGAGGCGTTCACGCGCATCACCGGCTATGCGCGCGAAGAGATCATTGGTCGCAACCCGCGCGTGCTGCAGTCGGGCCGGCAATCGCCCGAGTTTTACGCGGCCATGTGGAAAGCCATCTCTACCCGGGGCTACTGGACCGGCGAAATCTGGAACCGGCGCAAAGACGGCTCGCTGTTCCTTGAAGTGATCACCATCAGCGCGGTGCGCAACGCGCAGGGGGCCTTGCAGCATTACGTGGCGGTGTTCACCGACGTGACGTCCGAGCGCGCGACCGAGCGGCAACTTGAGAGCATTGCGCATTTCGACGTGCTCACCGAACTGCCCAACCGGGTGCTGCTGTTTGATCGCCTGCGCCAGTTCATGGCGCATTGCCAACGGCGCTCATCGTCGCTGGCGGTGGCATTTCTTGATCTCGATGGATTCAAAGCCATCAATGACCAATATGGTCACGCGCTGGGCGACCAGTTGCTGATTGCCCTCTCGCGCCGCATGGGCGAAGCGCTGCGCGAAGGCGATACGCTGGCGCGCATCGGCGGCGACGAGTTCGTGGCCGTGCTGGTGGACCTGGAAAAGAGCGAAGACTACCTGCCCATTGTGGAGCGCCTCCTGAGCGCAGCGGCGAAACCCGTGGCGCTGGGGCGCCATACGCTGCAGGTCTCGGCGAGCATTGGCGTGACGCTGTTTCCGCGCGACTTCGCCGACGCCGAGCAGTTGCTGCGCCATGCCGATCATGCGATGTACCAGGCCAAGCAGGCGGGCAAGAACCGCATTGCGGTGTTCGACGTAGCGCACGACGCGGCCCAGGCCAGCCAACGCCAGAACCTGGCAGACATCCGTGCGGCGCATGAGCAGAACCAGTTCGTGCTGTATTACCAGCCCAAGGTCAACCTGCAAACGGGCGAAGTGGTGGGTGCCGAGGCCTTGATCCGCTGGCAGCATCCCCAGCGCGGGCTGGTGCCGCCCGGCGAGTTTCTGCCCATCATTGAAAACCACGTGCTCAGCACCCTGGTGGACGAATGGGTCATTGCCACCGCACTGCGCCAGATGTCGCAATGGCATGGCGCAGGGCTCAAGATGAAGGTCAGCGTCAACGTGGGCGCGCGCCAGTTGCTCGACACCGATTTCGCGCAGCGGCTCGAAGCCTTGCTGGCTGGCCAACCGGACGTGCCCCCCGACTGCCTGGAACTGGAGATTCTGGAGAGCAGCGCGCTGGAAGACATGGCGCAGGTCTCCGAGCTGATGCGCCGCTGCCAGGCACTGGGTGTGCGCTTTGCCCTGGACGACTTTGGCACCGGTTTTTCCTCGCTCACCTACATGCGGCGCCTGCCCGCAGAAGTGATCAAAATCGATCAGAGCTTTGTCCGCGATCTTCTGAGCGACGCCGACGATCTGGCCATTGTGCAAGGCGTCATCGGCCTGGCCAAGGCGTTTCGGCGCGAAGTCATTGCCGAGGGCGTGGAAACCTTGGAGCATGGCGAAGTGCTGCTGGCGCTCGGTTGCGAGCTTGCGCAGGGCTATGGAATTGCACGGCCCATGCCCGCCGGGTCCCTGCCCGCCTGGACCCAGAGCTGGACTGCGGATCGCCACCCCAAACCCGCCGCTCCGCCCGCCCCGCCGCCCCTGCACGCTTGAGCGCCTGCGCCGCTGCAGGTATCACCGCTGCCTGGGAGCCTGTTTACCGAGCTGAAGGCGACTGGCGCGCTTCAGGCCACCGCCGGCGTACGCGCCGAGCGTGCCGCCACGCCTGCACCGACCATGCCCGCCGACATCACCCCCAGCACCAGGGCCAGCGCGGCGCCATAGAAGACGGTGCTTGTCATGCCCCGATC
>JBATPF010000251.1:0-3574 GCA_049291355.1 Giesbergeria sp. | reverse complement strand
ATCCCGGCGTCCACCAGCGCCTCGCGCTCACGCATCGTGCTGGCCCAGGCCGGGCCTGTGCTCCAGGCCCCCCGGGCACACGCCGCCATCATGCTGGGCGTCGCCTTGACCGGCCCTTGGTGGCTGCACTGGGTGCCCATGGCCTGCCTGTCTGGCGGGCTGGTGCTGGCCGGGCTGATGCAGGTGCCGCGCCTGATGTGGTCGGCCCAGTACGCCCGCAGCTCGCGGCCTACCTGGGCGCAGAGCTGGCTGGTGGGCCTGGTGTTTGCCGTGCTGGGTGGGGTCGGAGCGCTGGTGACCGGCTTGGTGGTGGCCACTTTTGTGCTGCTGCGCGATTCGGCCGCCAAGGTGCTGCGCCACGTGCGACTCGATGGCGAGCTGCGCTCGCGGCGCCTGCGCCGCGCCGCCTCGGACGGTTGGGTGACCCCGCGCATGAACCAGGTGGCGGTGTTCGAGTTGCAGGGCGTCATGTCGTTTGGCGTTGCTGCGCACATGTCTGAGCAAGTGCGTCTGCGCCTGCTGCCGCGCCACCGCTGGGTGATTCTGGATGCAGGGCGGGTGCCCGCGTGGGACAGCACCGCCCTGGCGCAGCTGCGTGCTTTGCTGCGCGACCTCGAAAAGCAGGGCATCGCTGCTGCAGTGGCCACGCTCGACGTTCTGGCTGCGGCGCACGCCGGTGAGGGCGTGCGCGCTTTTGCCGATCTGGACCGCGCCCTGGAATGGGCCGAGGTGGCGATTCTTGCCCAGCGGCCGATAGACCAGCGCCCCCCGCGCGGTGGCAGCGACCCCTTGGGCGAGATGGGCGAGGGCATGCACCGCGAAGCCCGTCTGGCTCTGGAAGCCTTGTTGCTGCCCCTGGCGGTTCCCGCGCAGGGCGTGGTGTTCAATGCCGGTGACAGCGATCGCGATCTGCTGGTAGTCGTCTCGGGCCATATCACTCTGAGCACGCATTGGCCCCCCGAGCGCGGCCTGCGCTTGGCCACCGTGGGGCCGGGCATGGTGTTTGGTGAGATGGCCTTTCTCAATGGTGCTGCGCGCAGCGCCAGTGCGGGTGCTGAGCGCGGCACTGCGCGGCTGATGCGGCTGCCGCGCGACCACTTCGACGGCTGGGCACGCCAGTACCCTGAAGCCGGCCTGATCCTCATGGAAAACCTGGCCCAGATGGGTGCGCGGCGTCTGGCGGTGACCACGCGGCAGTTGCGCTCCGTGCTGGAGCAATAGACAACCCAGGAGGATCGAAGCGCCCCAAAAAGCGCAGTTTCAGGAGCAGCGCAGCGTCCAGAGTCACCAGTCGGGGGCAAAAGAAACCCGTTTCGGCCTCGCAGTGCGACAATAGCAGGCTTAGGCAACGCTGAACAAGCCCCTCGCGCACGGCGCATCCCTGGCTCGGGACGGTCTGCGGCGTTGCAAATCCTCGCGATAGCTGCGGCTATCGCTGTGGTTTGCGCCTTGCGGCCCATCCCGATCCAGGGCGCGTCGCATCGCGCAGACTTATTCAGCGTCGCCTTAATGACCAGTTCCTTTTCCAATCTTTCGCTGGCCGAACCGCTGGCGCGTGCCGTGGCCGAAATGGGCTACGAGTCCATGACTCCCATCCAGGAGCAGGCCATTCCGGTGGTGCTCACGGGCCAGGATGTGATGGGCGCCGCCCAGACCGGCACCGGCAAAACCGCCGCATTCTCCCTGCCGCTTCTGCAGCGCCTGCTCAAGCACGAAAGCAGTTCCACCTCGCCCGCGCGCCATCCGGTGCGCGCCCTGGTGCTGCTGCCCACGCGCGAACTGGCCGACCAGGTGGCGCAGCAGGTCGCGCTGTACGCCAAATACACCAAGCTGCGCAGCACCGTGGTGTTTGGCGGCATGGACATGAAGCCGCAGACGCTGGAGCTGAAAAAGGGCGTCGAGATCCTGGTCGCCACGCCTGGCCGCCTGCTGGACCACATTGAAGCCAAGAACGCGGTGCTCAACCAGGTCGAATACGTGGTGCTCGACGAAGCCGACCGCATGCTCGACATCGGCTTCCTGCCTGATCTGCAGCGCATCCTGTCGTATCTGCCCAAGCAGCGCACCACGCTCTTGTTCAGCGCTACTTTCTCGCCCGAGATCAAGCGCCTGGCGGGCAGCTATCTGCAAAACCCCGTCACCATCGAAGTGGCGCGGCCGAACGAAACGGCTTCCACCGTCGAGCAGCATTTCTACAGCGCAGGCGACGACGACAAGCGCCGCGCCATCCACCAGGTGCTCAAGACGCGCGGCATCAAGCAGGCATTCATCTTTGTCAACAGCAAGCTGGGTTGCGCGCGCCTGGCCCGCAGCCTGGAGCGCGAAGGTCTCAAGACCACGGCGCTGCATGGCGACAAAAGCCAGGACGAGCGCCTGAAGGCACTCGAAGCGTTCAAGAGCGGCGAAGTCGATTTGCTCGTCTGCACCGACGTGGCCGCCCGCGGCCTGGACATCAAGGACGTGCCGGCGGTCTTCAACTTTGACGTGCCCTTCAACGCCGAAGACTACGTGCACCGCATCGGCCGCACCGGGCGCGCAGGTGCATCGGGCTTGGCCGTCACGCTGGTCTCGGGCAGCGACGCGCGCTTGGTGGCCGATATTGAAAAGCTGCTCAAGACCAAGATCGAGATCGAGGCCATCGAGTACGACAACGAGCGCCCGCAGGGCCGCTTCAACGACGGCCGGCGCGTCTGGAACGAGGCCGAAGAGGGCTCCGGCGCAGCGCGTGCAAGCCATGGCGAGGGCACCGGTGCCCCACGTGCAACGCATGGCGACCGTGCAGTGCGTTCGCGTGGCGGTTTTCGGCCCACGCCCGTCTCGCGCGACCCTTTCTTCGACAAGCCCTACGAAGCGCCGGCAGAGAGCCCGGCGCCCGGCTGGGAGGCCACGGCGCGCCCTGCGCGCAGCGGCAGTTCGCCCAACATCAAGCAGCGCCGCAAGGTGGCCGCATTGTTCAAGTCGCCGCCCGCCCCTGAGCCAGTGAGCGAGAGCTGATTTGAAGGAAAAATGGCCTCTAGCGCTTATCCCATAAGCGCTAGAGGCTATAGTTTTAATAGCAGTCAGCCCGGCGGTTGTGCCTGCGGGCAGGCCACCTGCAGCCATTCGCGCTGCTCCAGGCGGGCGCCAAAGCGCACGGCGCTCAGACAGCCGCCCCAGACACAACCGGTATCGAGCCCCAGCAGGTCGCTGCGGTCAAGCTTGCCCAATGTGGACCAATGCCCAAAGGCCACCAGCGTGCCGGCGGTGCGCCGTCCCGGCACTTCAAACCAGGGCAGCAGCCCGGGTGGCGCGGTCTCTGCCGATTCGTTGCTGGAAAAATCCATGGCTCCATCGGGCGTGCAAAAGCGCAGCCGCGTCAGGCCGTTGACGATCACGCGAAGCCGCTCGCTTCCCTGCAGCGCATCGTCCCAGCGGGTGGGGCTGTTGCCGTACATCTCGCGCAGAAACGGCACATGGCCGGCGCCGCGCAATGCGTGCTGCACTTCATCGGCCAGGGCCAGCGTCTCTGCGCTGCTCCAGCCGGGCAGCACCCCGGCGTGGACCGCAAGCACAGTCCCGCCACCGTGCCCATGGC
>JBATPF010000250.1:0-3769 GCA_049291355.1 Giesbergeria sp. | reverse complement strand
TTTTGCTTCTATATTCATAGCTGCTTGCGCTCTATTCATAAGCGCTAGATGCCTTTTTTACTTAAAGTATGCCCTTGGTGGAAGGAATGCTTCCGGCGCTGCGCGGATCGCGCTCCACCGCCGTACGCAGCGCGCGCGCGAAGGCCTTGAACGCCGTTTCGCACTGGTGGTGGGCGTTGACCCCGCGCAGGTTGTCAACATGCAGCGTGGCGCCGGCATGGTTGACAAAGCCCTGGAAAAATTCGTGCACCAGCTGCGTGTCCAGGCCGCCGATCATGCCGCTGGTGAACGGGATGTTGAGCGTGAGCCCCGGCCGACCTGACAGGTCGATCACCACGCGGGTCAGCGCTTCGTCCAGCGGGACGTAGGCGTGGCCGTAGCGGCGCAGGCCTTTCTTGTCGCCAATCGCACGGGCCACCGCCTGGCCCAGCGTGATGCCGACGTCTTCCACGGTGTGGTGGCCGTCGATGTGCAGATCGCCATCCGCCTGCACTTCGAGATCGATCAGGCCATGGCGCGCAATCTGCTCCAGCATGTGGTCAAAAAAACCAATGCCGGTGGACAGTTGCGACTGGCCGGTGCCGTCCAGGTTGATGCGCACGGTGATGCGCGTCTCTGCGGTGTTGCGGCTGACTTCCGCCGTGCGGTCCGTATTGGAAGAGGTAACGAGAGCAGAAGAGGTCATATCGAAGCTTGAAGAGCCGCCAGCATGCATGCGTTCTCTTCGGCAGTGCCCACCGTGAGCCGCAGGCACTGGGCCAGCAATGGATGCATTGTAGAAACGTTCTTGACCAACACCTTGCGCTCACGCATGCCGGCAAAGGTTCGCGCGGCGTCCGCCACGCGGATGAGCACCATGTTGGCCTCGCTGTCCCACACGCGGGCCACGCCGGTCATGGCGCGCAATGCTGCCACCAAGTCTGTGCGCTGGGCGCGCAATTGCGCGGCTTGGTCTGCAAAAACCTCGGCGTGTTCCAGCGCGAACAGCGCCGCCTCGCAGTTGAGGACGCTGACGTTGTAGGGTGGGCGCACCTTGTCCACCTCGGCCACCAGCGCCGCCGGGCCCATCAAATAGCCCAGACGCACGCCGGCCAGGCCGAATTTGGAGAGCGTTCGCATGAGCAGCACATGGGCGTTGCGATCAGGCTCGGCGCGCATGCGATCGATCCAGCTTCGGCTGGCAAACGGCTGGTAGGCCTCGTCGATGAGCACGATACCGCCCTGCGCACCCACGGCATCGACCACCGCCTGCACGGCCGCCTCGCTCCACAGCGTGGCCGTGGGGTTGTTCGGGTAGGCGATGTGCGTGAGCGCCGGGCGGTGTGCTTCGATGGCGGAGAGCATCGCCGGCAAATCCAGCTCGAAGTCTTCGGTGAGCGGCACACCGACAAATTGCAGCCCCAGCAGTTGTGCCGACAGGGCGTACATGACAAAACCAGGAACCGGTGCCAGCACCACAGGGCGCTGCGCGGCGGTATCCCAGGGCTGCGCTACGGCCTGAGTCACCAGGCTGATGAGTTCATCCGAGCCATTGCCCAGCGCCATGGCACAGCCGGCAGGCATCCCAGCGACCTGCGCCAGCGCTGCCTTGAGGTCGTCGCTGCGCGTGCCGGGGTAGCGGTTCAGGGCCAGCGCGCCCAGACGCTCACCCAGGGCGCGCTGCAAATCGGGCGGGAGCCGGAACGGGTTCTCCATCGCATCCAGCTTCAGCAGCCCTTGGGCCGATTGCACGGCGTAGGCATGCATGGCGCGGACGTCGGGGCGGATGCGGTTCAGGGCTTGGTCGCGGGTCGTCATTCGGTGGTGTCCAATTCTGCAGGTGCCACAAGAAAGGGGTTGATGGGGCGCACGGCATCCAGGGGCTGGTCGTGCGGCAAGGCCTCGGTCAGCAGGTAACGACAGCCCTGCTGATGGGCGGACGAGAGAATCAGCGCGTCCCAGTAACCCAGGCCGTGGCGGTCCTGCAAATCCCAGGCGCCATCGACGGTGTAGGCGTCCAGGTGCGGCGGCAGCCAGACGCGCAGTCGCCGCACCTGCGCGCGCACCTGCGGCAGCACTTGGGGGCCGGCAAACCGCTGGATCGCCTGGTTATACAACTCGTTGAGCACCTGCGAACTGACGCGCCCGCTGCGCGTCTCCCAGCAAAAGCGCAGCCACTCGCGGGCACGCGCCTGGCGGGCGGGATCGCGCTCGTCCACGCTGGCGAGCAGCACTTCGGTATCGACAAAAATGGGGACGGTCGCCATCGTTCAGCGCTCGAAAAGCGTATTGCGCGGCACATACGGACCGCTGGAGGCGCCCCAGGTCTCAAAACCCAAGGCCTCGCGCATGGCCTGGACGTAAGCATCTTCCTGGCGCATTTTCTCAGCCAGCCACTCGCCCACCAGCCTCGAAACGCTGCTGCCACGCTTGGCCGCCTCGATGCGCACCCACTCCGCAGCGGCATCCTCCATGGTGATGGTGACGTTCTTCATGACCGCCAGTTTACACGAACTTCGTGCTACACGAAGTTCGTGAATTTTTAGATGGCTTTGCGCGGCACGGTCGCCACGCCCCTGCGCCTGCACTTGGGGCAGGAAGCAGGCACGCGCCGGGTGTCGCCTGCCCGCCTCAGCGCGGCTTAAGGCGCAACTGCGCCGCCTGCGCGTGCGCCTGCAGGCCCTCACCATAGGCCAGGGTGGCGGCAATCGGGCCGAGCACCTGGGCACCGGCCTCGCTCACTTCAATCAGGCTGCTGCGTTTTTGAAAGTCGTACACGCCCAGCGGCGAAGAAAAGCGCGCCGTGCCGCTGGTGGGCAGCACATGGTTGGGGCCGGCGCAGTAGTCGCCCAGACTCTCGCTGGTGTATGCCCCGAGAAAGATGGCGCCAGCGTGCTTGAGCAGCGGTTCCCAGCGGTGCGGCTCGCGGCTGGAGATTTCCAGGTGCTCGGGGGCGATGCGGTTGGAGAGTTCGCAGGCCTCTTCCATGCTGCGCGTGTGAATCAAGGCGCCACGCCCGGCAAGGCTTTTGGCAATGATCTCGGCGCGCGGCATGGTGGGCAGCAGGCGATCCATCGCGTCCTGCACGGCATCGATATAGGCCGCGTCGGGGCACAACAGGATCGCCTGCGCCAGTTCGTCGTGCTCGGCCTGGCTAAACAAATCCATGGCCACCCAGTCGGGCGGTGTGCTGCCGTCGGCCAGCACCAAAATTTCGCTGGGACCGGCAATCATGTCGATGCCCACGGTGCCGAACACATGCTTTTTGGCGCTGGCCACGTAGGCATTGCCGGGTCCGGTGATTTTGTCCACCTTGGGCACGGTTTGCGTCCCATAGGCCAGCGCGGCCACCGCCTGGGCGCCGCCCAGGGTGAAGGCGCGCGTGACGCCGGCCACGTAGGCGGCGGCCAGCACCAGCGGGTTCTTCTCGCCACCCGGTGTGGGCACGACCATGATGATTTCGCCCACGCCAGCGACATGCGCGGGAATGGCGTTCATCAGCACACTGCTTGGGTACGCGGCCTTGCCGCCGGGCACGTAAATGCCCACGCGGTCGAGCGGCGTGACCTTCTGGCCCAGCAGGCTGCCGTCTTCGTCGCGGTAGCTCCAGCTTTCGCCGCAGGCCTTTTTCTGCGCTTCGTGGTAGCTGCGCACGCGCGCGGCGGCCGCCTGCAGGGCTTCGCGCTGCGGCGGGGGAAGCGCGTCAAACGCGGCTTTGAGTTCGGCCTGCGTGAGTTCCAGCGCCGCCACGCTGGGGGCATTGAGGCCATCAAAGCGCGCGGTGTAGTCC
>JBATPF010000249.1:0-3209 GCA_049291355.1 Giesbergeria sp. | reverse complement strand
CAGTTGCTGCGCGTGCAGGTGGCGCCGGTGCGCGCCAGCCAGGGGGTGTCGGGCCGAAGCACCGAGGTCACCGGCTTTGTGCTGATGCTCGACAACGTGACCGAGAGCGTGGCCGAGGAATCCGAGCGCGACCAGTTGCTGCATGGCCTCACCGAAGGCAGCCGGGCGTCGCTGGCCAACATCCAGGCGGCCGTGGACATGCTGGGCTACCCGGACACCCCGCCCGCCATGCGCGAGCGCTTTCTGGCCGTGGTGCGCGAAGAGGTGGCCTCCATGGGCACGCGGGTCACGGATCTTGCCCAGCGCAGCGCCCAGCGCCTCAAAACGCGCTGGCCGCTGGAAGATATGCTGGGCGCGGACCTGGCAGCTGCCGCTCAGCGCCAGCTCGGGGCACGCTGCGGCTGCCCGGTCACGCTGGACGCCATCGACCCGGCGCTCTGGCTCAAGGTGGACAGCTACACGCTGCTGCAGGCGCTCACCTACCTTGGCACGCGCCTGGTGGACGAGTTCGAGGTGCGCTTTTTGCAGCTGCGTCTCGCCCGCGCCGGTGCGCACGCCCAGCTCGACCTGGTCTGGAGCGGCCAGGCCATGAGCAACGAAACCGTGATGAGCTGGGAGATGGACGCCATGCGCTTCGGTACCGAGCGCACCCCGCTGACGGTGCGCGACGTGGTCGAGCGCCACGGTGGCGAAATGTGGTTTGAGCGTGAGCGCGTTCGCCACCAGGCGCTGTTTCGCTTTCTGCTGCCACTGGCCAGCAGCCAGCCCGAGGACGCCAGTCAGGCCGCGTCCGAGTCGCCCAGCCGCCCCGAGTTCTACGACTTTGACCTGTTCCAGAGCAGCGAAGAGGGCAGCGCTCTGGAAGACCGTCCCCTGGCCGAGCTGACCTACACCGTGTTCGACACCGAAACCACGGGCCTGAATCCGTCGGGAGGCGACGCCATCATCCAGATCGGTGCGGCGCGCATCGTCAACGGAAAGCTCCTGCGCCAGGAGAGCTTTGACCAATTGGTGGACCCAGGCCGCAGCATCCCCGCCGAATCGATTCCGATCCATGGCATCAGCCAGGACATGGTGGACGGTCAGCCGCGCATCGCCCAGGTGCTGCCGGTCTTCCACGCCTTTGCCGAAGACACTGTGCTGGTGGCGCACAACGCGGCCTTCGACATGAAGTTTCTTCAGTTGCAGGAAGAGGCCACCGGCATTGTGTTTCGCCAGCCCGTGCTCGATACCCTGCTGCTCTCGGCCGTGGTGCACCCCAATCAGGAGTCGCACCGACTCGAAGCCATCGCCGAACGCTTCAACGTCACGGTGCTGGGCCGGCACACGGCGCTGGGCGACGCGCTGGTGACGGCAGAGATCTGGCTGCGCTTGATTCCGCTGCTGGCCGAGCAGGGCATTCATACCCTGCGCCAGGCGCGCGAAGCGGCGCAAAAGACGTATTACGCGCGGCTGAAGTACTGAAAAGCTATTTTTTTGATAGCTAACTAAGCTTATCTATCAAGCGCTAGAAGCCAAAAATACTCGGAAAATCGATCTAGAATCGCCCCGCCTGGTAGCGCTGGCCGAGCACGCCCTGGACCGTGTGCACCACCGAGAACGCCTCCTTGAGGTGGCTGCGCTCGAAGTTGGAGAGTTCCTCCAACGCCAGAAAGTTGTCGGGCGCCTGGCCCTGCGCCATTTGCCGGGCCTGGTGGCGGATGCGCAGCTTGGAGATGAATTCGAGCGCCTCGCGCAGGTCGCGCGCGCTCTGCGGGCTCACTTCGCCCGCGGCGCCGGCCACGGCCACCATCTCCAGCCGGTCGTGCGTGTTTACGGCGGCCACCGCGCCGGCCAGGGCAAACAGGCGAGCGAGATCAACGATAGGGACAATGCCCGTGTGCTTGAGGTCGATGGTGCCCGCATGGTCGCCACCACGGATGCGAGCGATGGTCCCAAACAAGCCCAGCGGCGGGCGGTGTTTGAGCGCGTTGCCCACCATGTGGGCCAGAAACAGGCTGTTGCCGCGCGTGTTCTCCAGCACCTCGTGGCGCAGTGTGTCCAGCAACTCGGCGCGGCCGTGGATGGCGCGCAGGTCGAAGAACACGCAGGTCAGCATCAGCGCCATGGGTTCGGGCGTATCCACCCACTGGCGGAAATATTCGGCCCAGCGCGCGCGCGGCTGGCGCCATTTTTCCGTCATGGCCATCATCTCGCCTGGGCAATGGATGTAGCCGCAGGCCGCCAGACCGTCGCATACGTACCTGGAGAACTCACGAAACCAGATGCCGTGGAGGGCTTCGTCGTAATCGTCGGCCAGCACCAGACAGTTGTCCTGGTCCGAGAGAGCCGTCTGCTCGCTGCGTGCTTGTGAGCCTGCCGCCACCCACACGTAATCTATCGGCGCCGGACCCAGGTGCTCTTCGGCCAGCTGAATCAGCCGCACCGTCACCGCGTCGGTGATGGCGGTGACGATGTGGCCCGTGCTGTAGGCGCTGGCATCGGCGTCGGCCAGGTGGCGCTGCAGCGCCTTGAGCCGCGTGGTGGTTTGCGCCAGGCCCGCCGCCGTGGTCTGCTTGTGGATTTCACCTGCCAGCACCACCGCCGAAGTGCTTTGTTGCTCAGCCAGATCCGTCGCAGTGACCATGCCCACCAGTTGCGCTCCGTCCATCACCGGCACATGGTGGATATTGGCGCGCGCCATCAGCAGCATGGCCTCAAAGGTGGGGCTGTGGGCTTGCAGCGTGTGGGGCGCCAGCGTCGCGATGCCGCGCACCGGCAGCGTGGGGTCGAGCCGCTCGGCCAGTACTCGGTTGCGCAGGTCGCGGTCGGTCACCAGGCCCATGAGCCTGCCGTCCTCCACCAGCAGCACGGACGAGACCCGCTGCTCGCGCATGTGGCTGGCCACCTCACGAATGGGCGTGTCGGGAGAAAGACTGACCGGAGGCCGCCGCAGCAGTGTGCGAACGGGGGTGGCAAGGCGGTTGAGGCGCAGGCCGGTTTCTCCGGGCGCTTCGCCTTCGCCATGCGCCATATCCGTGGCGCTGGGCAGCGAGGGGAAGTGGTACTCCAGTGCGTCGTGCGCCTGGCACAGCCGCGCCAGTTCTGCGGGCGCCAGCCAGGCCACGGCACCATCGGTGGCCGCCGTGGCCTGCCAGGTGGTCAGGTGGCGCGCCGGCGTGGCGCCAAAGCCAAACAACTCGCCGCGCTGCAGGCGCACCGCGTGGCCC
>JBATPF010000248.1:0-2953 GCA_049291355.1 Giesbergeria sp. | reverse complement strand
GCTGCACGATGCGCTTGAGCTTGTCGCCCATGAGGCGAAAGACGTCGATACTCGCCGTGGTTTCAACCGCAGCAGCCAATAGATCGTCCGCCAGCCAGACGGCTGAGTCGGGGTGGTAGGCCACCTTCTGGCGGTCCAGTAGTTGCCCGGTTCGGTTGGCGAGGCGATGCAGCACCACCGTGCTTTCCTCGTGCTCCACAGCCCCCAGCAGACAGCCCGTTGCTCCGCAACGCACCTGCCCGCCCCAGGCCTCGGGCACCGAAATGGCTGTGCGCTGTGCGGCGTCTGCAGGCGCCTGCGGACTGGACACGGGCCCCGATGGCATTGTCGGCACCTGGCATCCGCCCAAAAGAGCAGCCAGAAGCACCGGAAGCACACAAAACACTCGCCTACGCCACCGCGTCATACCCATTCCTTACAAAAAAAATAGCGCCCGAAGGCGCCATTTTTAGGCATGCCCTTGCGCAGGGACGCCCATGAATCCTGCGCAGCGAGGCGGCGCTTGCGCGCCATCCCGCCGCTCGGGATTTGATTAGTTGTGTGCGCCCAGAACAGTTTGCACTGCGCCGAAGGCGGGCGCAGAAATCACGCTGTAGGTGAAAGCCGAGCCGCCAGTGGCAATCAAGCTACCCACACCGGTGGCAGGCACGTAGTCAGCTGGCAGAGCAGCGCGGGGATTCCACTCGATGAAACCGTCAACAAACGTAGCCGGGCGACCAGGAATGGTTTCAGGATCGAAGTAGTCCAGTTCAGAAAAGGTCAGCTTGAAGTTGACCGACTTGCGGTTCTGCTTGTCGTCATACATGTTGACGGTGTGCGTACCGCTATGGTTGCCCGTGGACCACACCACCACGCGGGTGTCGATGCCACCAGCTGCGCCGTCGATGAAATAGCGCATGCTGAACACAGGAGTAGCAGCAAGACCAGGACCAAAGCTGCGGGCGCCAAATACAGCCAGCAAGCTGTTCGGACCCATGGTAGCCAGATCACCAACGATAGCCAGAGGGCCGTCAATCACTGGAATGAACGCCACATCCTTGTTGGTAGCATCAACCTGGAACGCGTTGGCAGCAATCAAGCCGGCACCGTTGATACCAGCCGAGTTGGCAGCAGAGCAAGCATTTGCCGTGGTGATGCCGGCAGGCGTTGCACCCACAGCAAACACCAGGTAGCCGCGCTTGCCTTCAAGACCCAGACCGGATGCCGAAGACCACACGAAGGGCTCGTAGTCCTTGGGGGTCATGGGGAAGCAGCCGTCGGTGACGTGGTTGGAGTTCTGGTCAAAGAAGGTCCAGAACACAGGGATCACGGTGGCGGTTTGGTTGATCAAGCCCACAGCGGTGGTGTCGGTGGGGCCATTGTGGATCACGTTAGGAACCACAACGCCATCGCTGAACGTACCGACAGTGTAAGCCTGCGCCACGCCAGCGCTCAGTGCGGCGGCCGCGACGGCTGCCAGTGCAAATTTTTTCATCTTCTCAGTCCTTAAATAATTGAACGAAGCTTTCCCAGCGTTGCGGGATCTGCAACCCATCCGTCACTCCGTTTGGGTTGGCGCCATCTTATCCCGAGACTTTTACGTTTTCAATCGAAACTCGGGAGAATTTGGCGCCCCGTGGTTTTGTTGCACTCGAACAACATGACGTATTTCACGAAATGGCGTTTACTGTAAGGCCTTTCGGGCGTGAAACCACTGGCCATCGACCAAGCGCCATTCATCCTGGGCCACGGCTTCCTGCGCCTTCAAGCGCAGCAGAGGAACCGCGTAGCGCATCCACACCGCGACCTTGGCGCGGTCGTCCGCCATTTCGGTGACTTCGCGCACCTCCACAGCGTCGTACACCACGCCCCCGCGCTTGAGGTAGGCCTCGAGCGTCCAGGCCGGATCCTTGGAAAGCTCTTCGAACTTCCAGGCGGCGACACTGTCGTTCTTCTGGACCAGCGCCCAATACGCGGTCGCGCGTTCCACCAGTGCCGCCTTGTCGCTGCCAGCCGCCGGATGCGCAGCCCCCGCAGCTCCGCCGATGCCTGTTGCGCAGCCAGTAGCCATCGCCACGAGAATGGACGCGCCCAGGTTGCGCATCCAGCGCCGGCGATTGAGAGATAGGTCCATGAAAGAGATCTCCTGAATAAATGAAGGGGGTTGACCGGGCCGCAGCCCAGGAGTTCACTGTTTGCCAGCCGGCGCGACAAGATCGCCGGGTGGCGGGAAGGCCGTGTTGTCAAGCGACATGGTGCGCATGCGCTGGCGCATTTCGGTGCTGGCGGCGCGCAGTTCGTCGTCGTTCTCCAGCACGCGCGGCGTCAGCAGCACCAGGAGCTCGGTGCGCGCACGGGTGTTGGTTTTGGTGGAGAACAAGGCCCCCAGCACCGGAATGTCGGCCAGCCCTGGTACACCGCTGCTGCCGCGCGTTTCGTTGTCGCGAATCATGCCGCCCATCACGACGGGCTCGCCCGAGCGCACCGCCACACGGCTTTGAATCTGCCGCGTGAGGAAGTTGCGCTGGCCGGTCGCTTGATCGATCTCGCCAACGTCAGTGACCTGCTGAGCAATGTCCATGGTGATCAGGCCCCCGGCATTGACCGACGGGGTTACCGAGAGCATGACCCCGGTGTCTTTGTAGGTGATGGCCTCAGTGATCAGGTTGCCGGTGGTGACCGTGGTGGAGCTCTTGACGGGCTGCTGGCTGCCTATCTGAATGGTGGCATTGTGGTTGTCAAGCACCAAGACCGAAGGATTGGACAGCACGCGAAGCTGAGAGGTCGCGGCCAGTGCATTGAGCGTGGCTTTGACGATTCCGGCCTTGTTGAGACTGGTGTACGAGAAGCCGGGCTGCTTGGCACCGATGCCGCCGCTCTTGTTGAAGTTCAGCAAGGCCTGGCCGTCACGTCCGTTGCTCAGGCTGTTTTCCACGAACCATTCCACGCCGTAGGCCAGGTTGCCGGTCAGGCT
>JBATPF010000247.1:0-4931 GCA_049291355.1 Giesbergeria sp. | reverse complement strand
GGGTGAAGGCGCGGGTGACGCCAGCCACGTAGGCGGCGGCCATCACCAGCGGGTTCTTCTCGCCGCCCGGCGTGGGCACGACCATGATGATTTCGCCCACCCCGGCCACGTGCGCGGGAATGGCGTTCATCAGCACACTGCTCGGGTAGGCGGCCTTGCCGCCGGGCACGTAAATGCCCACGCGGTCAAGCGGCGTGACCTTCTGGCCCAGCAGGCTGCCGTCGGCATCGCGGTAGCTCCAGCTCTCGCCACAGGCCTTTTTCTGCGCTTCGTGGTAGCTGCGCACGCGGGCAGCTGCGGCTTGCAGGGCTTCGCGCTGCGGCGGGGGAAGCGCGTCGAACGCGGCTTTGAGCTCGGCCTGCGTGAGTTCCAACGCCGCCACGCTAGGGGCATTGAGGCCATCAAAGCGCGCGGTGTAGTCCAGCAGCGCCGCGTCGCCGCGCGCGCGCACGTCGGCCAGGATGCCGGCCACGCGCTGCTCGATCGCGGCGTCCTGATCGGCTGACCAATGCAGGCGCGCCGAAAAATCCGCCTCAAAAGTGGCATCAGCGCTTGATAGGCGTGCGGGTGCAGCTACAAAATTCATAGTAAATCAGCGTCTCATGGAATGTCGCAGCATCCGCGACAGTTGCAGTGGCACGCAACAAGCCAGCGGCCACCGTGCAAGGGCCTAGGCCGGCCGCGCCGCCCCGCAGCACCGGTGGCGTCACCCTGCCCGCATCGCGCAGCGATGCGAGAGCGGGGGGAAGGCGCGAAGCGACGCAGGGGGGTGTTCATTTCACTTCGGACCAATAGCGCCAGCAAACGCGTCAATGATGCGGCGCAGCGGTGCCTGCTTGAGCTTGAGCGCCGACTGGTTCACCACCAGGTGCGAGCTGATGTCCATGATGCGCTCCACCTCTACCAGGTGGTTGGCCTTGAGCGTGTTGCCGGTGGACACCAAATCGACGATGGCGTCGGCCAGCCCGGTGAGCGGGGCCAGCTCCATGCTGCCGTAGAGCTTGATCAAATCGACGTGCACGCCCTTGCTGGCAAAAAAATCGCGCGCAATCGCGGTGTACTTGGTGGCCACTTTCAGGCGCCCGCCAGGCTGCACGGCCCGGGCGTAGTCAAAACCGTCACGCACCGCCACGCTGACGCGGCAGCGCGCAATGCGCAAATCGAGCGGCAGGTACAGCCCGGCACTGCCGGCGCCGCCCCATTCAGAGCTGTGCTCAATGAGCGTGTCCTTGCCGCAGACACCGATGTCGGCGCCGCCAAACTGCACATAGGTGGGCACGTCGGTGGCGCGCACGATGACCACGCGCACGTCCGGCTGGTTGGTCGGCAAGATCAGCTTGCGCGACTTTTCCGGGTCTTCCAGCACCTGGATGCCGGCTGCGGCCAGCAGCGGCATGACTTCTTCGAAGATGCGGCCTTTGGAGAGGGCAAGGGTAATCATCAGATTCTTTCGATATCTGCGCCGATGCCGCGCAGCTTGGCTTCCATGCAGTCGTAGCCGCGGTCCAGGTGGTAGATGCGGTCCACCACAGTCTCGCCCTCGGCCACCAGGCCGGCGATCACCAGACTGGCGGAGGCCCGCAAATCGGTGGCCATCACCGTCGCACCCGACAGGCGTGCGCCGCTGCCAGCCAGGCCTTCGACCACGGCCACGCGGCCATCGACCTGAATGCGCGCGCCCAGGCGCAGCAGCTCGTCGACGTGCATGTAGCGGTTTTCAAAAATGGTTTCGGTCACCGTCGCAGTGCCCTGCGCCACGCAGTTGAGCGCCATGAACTGCGCCTGCATGTCGGTGGGAAAACCGGGGTATTCGGTCGTTCGAAAGCCTTGCGCCTGCAACTGCTCTGCCCCTTTGCTGCGCACCCGCAGGCCACCGGGCTCGGATTCGATCTGGACGCCGGCCTCGCAAAGCTTGTCGATCACGGCGTCCAGGTGGTCAGCGCGGGCATGGCGCAGCAGCACATCGCCTCCGGCGGCAGCCACGGCACACAAAAAGGTTCCGGTCTCGATGCGGTCGGCCACCACCGCATGTTCGCAGCCATGCAGGCGCTCGACGCCAACAATGCGGATGCGGCTGCTGCCATGGCCTTCAATGCGCGCGCCCATGGCGATCAGCATTTCGGCCAGATCGGCAATTTCAGGTTCCTGGGCGGCGTTTTCCAGCACCGTCTCGCCTTCGGCCAGCGTAGCGGCCATCAGGAAGTTCTCGGTTCCGGTCACCGTGACCATGTCGGTGGTGATGCGTGCGCCCTTGAGGCGTGTGCGTCCCGCTGGCAGCTTGGCAATGATGTAGCCGTGCTCGACGACGATCTCGGCGCCCATGGCCGCCATGCCCTTGATGTGCTGGTCCACCGGCCGCGACCCAATGGCGCAGCCGCCGGGCAGCGACACCGTGGCCTCGCCAAAGCGCGCCAGCAGCGGGCCTAGCGCCAACACCGAGGCGCGCATGGTCTTGACCAGCTCGTAGGGCGCCTCAGGCGTGCTCAGGCCGCTGGCGTTGACGTGCACGCGGCCGTCGGGCTGGCGCTCCACCGCCACGCCCATGTTGGCGATCAGGCGCTGCATGGTGGCGACATCTTGCAGGCGCGGCACGTTGGCCAGCACCACAGGATCGGCCGTGAGCAGTGCAGCGCACAGCTCGGGCAACGCCGCGTTCTTGGCGCCCGAGATGCTTACCTCGCCCTGCAGCCGGCGGCCACCGCGGATCAGGAGCTTGTCCATGCTTGGCGTGTTTTCAAAATATGGGTCAAATCAGGCGCCAGCGCTTATTAATAAAGCGCTAGCAGCTATTAAAAATATAGTAAACCAGATCAGGCTGCGGTCTGCGCCGCCCATTCGGCGGGGGTAAAGGTCTTCATCGACAGCGCGTGCACTTCGTCGCTCTCCATTTTGCTGCCCAGCGTGCCGTAGACGCGCTGGTGCCGCTGGATGGCACGCAGGCCTTCAAATGCAGGCGAGACGATGGTGGCGTACCAATGGCGGCCGTCACCCTCGAGCGTGATGTATTCGCACGGCAAGCCGGCGCGGATGATGTCTTTAATTTGGTCGGCAGTCATTTGATTTCTCCAATAGGTTCACAACTAAGCGCGGCCCAAGCAACTGGCGCGCCCCAAGCCAGCGGCCACCGGTGCTGCGGGGGGATGCCCTCATGATCTGATCTTGTAGCCAATGCGAAGCAGGTGCAAAGCCAGCAGGCTCACGCACAGGCAGGCGCTGCCGACAATGGCCAGGCTCAGCCAGGGCGAGGCGTCGCTCTGACCAAAGAAACCGTGGCGAAAACCGTCAATCATGTAAAAAAACGGGTTGAACAGGCTTACCGTCTTCCAAAACGGTGGCAGCGAGCCCACCGAATAGAACACACCCGAAAGAAACGTCATCGGCACGATGATGAAGTTCTGAAACGATGCCATCTGGTCGAACTTGTCGGCCCAGAGGCCCGCCACCACGCCCAGCGACGCGAGCAGCGTGGCGCCCAGCACCGCAAACACCACAATCCACAGCGGGGCGGCGAACTGCGGCGCGGCAAAATAGAACGAAACCGCCAATACGCCCAAGCCGACCACCAACCCACGCACCACCGAAGACCCCACATAGGCCACGAACCAGGCGCGGTGGGAAAGCGGCGTCAGCAGCTGAAACACCAGACTGCCCATGATCTTGCTCTGCACCAGGCTCGATGAGCTGTTGGCAAAGGCGTTCTGCAGCATGCTCATCATCACCAGACCCGGCACCAGAAACGTGGTGTAGCCAATGCGGTCGTACACCTTCACATGGTCTTCGAGCACATGGCCGAAGATCAGCAGGTACAGCATCGAAGTGATCACCGGCGCGGCCACCGTCTGGAAACCCACTTTCCAGAAACGCAGGACTTCCTTGTAGAACAGCATGCGCCAACCGCTCATGGCGTAGCCCTTTGCGCAGCGGGCAGACTGGGCACCTGGGATTCCCAGCCAGGCGCCGCGTGGGCTGCCATGACATTGAGGAACACGTCCTCCAGGTCAGAGCGGCGGATCTCGATGTCCTGCACATCGACGCCGGCTTCGCGCAGTTGCGCCAGGTGGCGCTCGACCTCCTGAGCGTCTTGCGCCGCCATCTGCACCACCCGGCCCGTGACGCGGGCCAGCGGCACCAGCGCCGGCGGCAGGGGCGTGTCGGTCTTGAAAACCAGCACATTGCCGGAAGCGGCCTTGAGCAGCTCGGACGTGCGGTCCAGCGCAACGACATGGCCGCGCTTGAGCATGGCGATGCGGTTGCACAGCGCCTCGGCCTCTTCAAGGTAGTGCGTGGTGAGCAGCACGGTGTGCCCCTGCTTGTTGAGCTTGGCAATGAACTGCCACAGGGTCTGGCGAAGTTCGACATCCACGCCCGCAGTGGGCTCATCCAGCACGATGATGGGCGGCTTGTGTACCAGGGCCTGGGCCACCAGAACGCGCCGCTTCATGCCGCCCGAAAGCTGGCGCATGTTGGCCTGCGCCTTGTCGGCAAGGCCCAGGCTGTGCAACAACTCGTCAATCCAGTCGCCATTGTTTTCGACGCCAAAATAGCCCGATTGAAAGCGCAGCGCTTCCCGCACGCTGAAAAACGGATCAAACACGAGTTCTTGTGGCACCACACCCAACTTGCGTCGTGCGGCCTGGTAGTCGCTTTGCACATCGGCCCCCTGCACCAGCACGCGCCCTGAAGTGGCACGCGCCAGGCCCGCAAGAATGCTGATGAGCGTGGTTTTTCCTGCGCCGTTGGGGCCCAGCAGGCCGAAAAACTCGCCTTCCTCAATGTCCAGAGAGACCGCGTCCAGTGCTTGGAAAGGGCCTTGGGGCGTGGAATAGGTCTTGGTGACGGACTGGAAGGAGACTGCGGCCATGGGAACCGGGCATTTTAGGTGATGCCCGCAAAACGCTGGGCGGCGCTGCGGTTCCCGCAGCCGTCAGGCC
>JBATPF010000246.1:0-3103 GCA_049291355.1 Giesbergeria sp. | reverse complement strand
GCGCGGTACCGCGAATTTTCTGGAAGCCATCCACCACCACTTGATCGCCCTTCTCCAGGCCTTCCAGCACCACCCAGTTGCCATTTTGCTGGCCACCGAGCTTCACCTTGCGCGGCTGCGTTTTGCCGTCGGCTCCCACCACCAACACGCTGTCGCCGCCGGCGGCGCGCGTCACGGCCTGCTGCGGCAGCAGCACCGCGTTGCTGGCCTGGGCTTGCTCCAATCGCACGCGCACGTACAGGCCGGGCAACAAGCGCATGCCGGGGTTGGGGACTTCGGCACGCAGCGTGATCTGGCCGGTACTGGCGTCCACCGTCAAATCAGAAAAGAGCAACTTGGCCGGCTCGCCGTATTCGCTGCCGTCTTCCAGCACCAGGCGCACGCTGGCCGCGTCCTGCCCGCTGGCGCGCTTGAGGCGCCCTTGCTCCATGGCGCGTCGCAGGTCCATGACTTGCGCGGCCGACTGGGTGAAATTCACAAACAAGGGGTTGATTTGCTGCACCACCGCCAGAGGCGTGGCCTCGCCCTGGCCCACCAAAGCGCCTTCGGTCACCAGCGCACGGCCAATGCGGCCGGAAATGGGCGCCACCACGCTGGCGTACTTCAGGTTGATTTGCGCCGTGGCAATGGCCGCCTTGGCAGCGGCCACATCGGCCTGGCCGGCTTGCTGCGCGGCGACCGCGTTGGCGTATTCCTGCTGGCTGACGGCGTTGGCTTCCAGCAGCGGCTTGTAGCGCCCAGCGAGCGAACTGCTTTGCGACAGATTGGCCTGTGCGCGCGCCAGCGTGGCCTGCGCACTCTGCACGGCTGCGGCGTAGGGAGCTGCGTCAATAGTGAACAAAGGCTGTCCGGCCTTGACGTCGCTGCCCTCCTTGAACAATCGCTTCTCAACGATTCCCGCAACGCGGGCCCGCACCTGCGCCACGCGGGAGGCTTCGAGCCGACCCGGCAGCTCGGTCAGCAGGCCCACATCGCGCGGCACTACGGTGATCACGCCGACTTCTGGTGGCGGCATGCCGCCACCGGGCGGGCCTTTCGGCGCTTCGGATTTGCCGCATGCGGCCAGTGCGAGCACCAGGCCGCAAGCCAGCGTGCTGCGCCGCACACGCAGCGCACGGGACGGACCAGGGAACGCGGAAACCATCGTGGCGCGTTGCAGTTCGGACATGGAAAATCTTTCGGAAATGCGGCAGGGCAAGCGCGCCAGTCTAGTGGGAGTTGCCCATTCGCGTACGGCGCCCCGCCAGAGGGAGGCACCGCCGTAAAAGCTCGGAATTATACATACAACCATGAATGTATGTACTATCGCGCCATGGTTTTGTTCTCCTCCCATGGCTAGGCGCATCAAGGCCGACGCCCAGATCACCCGCTCGGCGCTGCTCGATGCGGCGGAACTGCTGTTTGATGAGCGCGGTGTGTCGCGCACCTCGCTGGCGGACATTGCCCAGGCGGCCGGCACCACGCGGGGTGCCATTTACTGGCACTTTGCCGACAAGGCGGCCCTGTTCGACGCCATGGTCGAGCGCGCAACCGAGGCCTTGGTCGGGGCGCCGATAGCTGACGAGACGCCCGACATCGTCGAGGTCTGCCGAGGGCTGTTGGCGGGCCTGACGGGCATTGCCACGCGGCCGCATCTGCGGCGCGTGATGCGCATTGCGATTCACCGCGTGGAATACGTGGGCGAGCTGGGCGGCGCGCAGGCGCGGCATTTGTCCTCGCACCGCGAGTGGATGGCGCGCAGCGAACGCGCCCTTGCAAAAGCCTTCGCGCAACAGGCAAAGCCAGCGCCCATGAGCAGCGCCCTGGCGGCCACCGGCCTGCAGGCTTTGGTCGAGGGCCTGCTGCAAAGCTGGCTGCTGGACCCGGACGCCTTCGATCTGGTGGAAACTGGACGCGCCTGCTTAGCCAACTGGCTGCGCGGCTTGGGCCTGGACGACCACGCCTGCGCTGCGCGGGTGTAACGGCTCCTACCGCCGGGCGGTTGATTTGACCGGCGCGCCGGCCTCAAACCACTGGCCAATCAAGGCGCGCTCCTGGTCAGTAATGCCGGTGGCATTGTTCATGGGCATCAGTTTTTGCACCACCACCTGTTGGTAAATAGCCTGCGCGTGCTGCTGCACCGATTGCGCGGAGTCGAGCCGCACGTTCTTCATTTGCACCTCGGCGCCGTGGCACATATAGCAGCGCTGTGCAAACACCGCATGCACTTTTTCATAGTCAAATGGGCCTCCAGCGCTTATCTGGTTTGCGCTTGCAGCTCCTGAAACAGGAGCAACTGCTGCTGGCGCCGGCCGCAGCCAAACGATGACGCCCACGATCACCGCCATGCCCACCAGCGCATAGGCCAGCGGATTGCCATTGCGCCCGAGCTTGTAGCCGTGGCGCATCACGAAAAACTGCCGGATGGCGGCGCCGGCAAACATCATCAGGATGAGAATGAGCCAGTTTTGCGGATGGCTCCAGGTGAAGCTGTAATGGCCGCTGAGCATGGCAAACAGCACCGGCAGCGTGAAGTACGTGTTGTGCACGCTGCGCTGCTTGCCGCGCTTGCCGTGGATCGGATCGACCGGCTGACCCGCCTTGATTTGCGCCACCACGGTGCGCTGGCCGGGAATGATCCAGAAAAACACGTTGGCGCTCATGGCCGTGGCAATCATCGCGCCCACCAACAGGAAGGCCGCACGCCCGGCAAACCAGTGGCAAGCCAGCCATGAGGCGACGCAAACCAGCACCAGTACCAACGCGCCCACGATCGCGTCGCCGTTCTTCTTCTGGCCAAACATGCGGCAAATCGCGTCGTACAGCAGCCAGAACACCACCAGAAAGGCGAGCGCCACGGCGATCGCTTCGGCCGGCGCCCAGTCCATCTTCGACTTGTCTACAAGATAGGTGCTGGCGCTCCAGAGGTAGGACACCGTGAACAGCGAAAAGCCGCTCAGCCAGGTGGTGTAGCTCTCCCAGAAAAACCAGTGCAAATGCTGGGGCAGCTTCGGCGGCGCCACGTTGAACTTGACCGGGTGGTAGAAGCCCCCTCCGTGCACAGCCCAGAGTTCGCCGCTGACACCTTGGCGCTTTTGCTCGGCGTCCTCGGGCGGCGTGAGGC
>JBATPF010000245.1:0-1591 GCA_049291355.1 Giesbergeria sp. | reverse complement strand
CTGGGTGAAGGCGTCGAAGATCGTGGCCTGCTGCCGGGGCGAGATGCCCACGCCGCTGTCCTGCACCTGCAGGCGCAGCTGAGGTGCGGCGCCGTGGGCCGTCGCCATATCGGCCGTGACCCGGATGCGGCCGCCGCGCGGCGTGAACTTCAGCGCATTCGACAGCAGGTTGCCCAGCACCTGGCGCAGGCGGCCCGGGTCGCCCCGCATCTGCGGTGGCAGGCCGGGCAGCATCTCCAGCGACCAGTCCAGCGGCTTGGCGCGGGCCTGCTCGGCGTACAGCGCGCTCACTTCGTGCAGCGCATCGTGCAGGTTGAAGCGCACCTGTTCGATGCTGAGCTTGCCGGCCTCGATGCGCGACAGATCCAGCACATCGTTGAGCAGCGCCAGCAGCGCATGGGCCGAACTGTCCATCAGGTCCAGCCAGCTCTTCTGCTCCGGGTTCAGCGGCGAATCCATCAGCAGCCGCGTCAGGCCCATCAGCGCATTGAGCGGCGTGCGCACCTCGTGGCTGATGTTGGCCAGGAACTCGCTCTTGGCGCGGCTGGCCTGCTCGGCCAGTGCGCGGGCCTGCTCGCCTTCGGCCTCGGCCCGCTTGCGCTCACTGATGTCGGCCAGCGTGCCCATCAGTCGCAATGGCCGCCCACTGGCGTCGTGCTCGGCCACCATGGCGTGGCTCTCGATCCAGAGCCAGCCGCTGGCGGTGCGCACCCGGTACTGCGAGACCGCATGCTGCAGTTCGTTGGCCAGCAGGCGCCGGTTCAGCGTGTCGAACTCCACGCGGTCGTCGGGGTGGATGCGGTCCTGCAGGTCTGCCGTGTTCCAGTAGCCCTCCATCGCGATGTCGCCCAGCATCTCGCCCCAGCGCGCGGTCAGGAACACCTGTTGCGTCGGCAGTTGCCAGTCCCACAGCGCCAGCCGCGCCGCCTCGACCGCCAGCTGCAGCCGGTCGCGCGTTTCGTCCAGCGCCTCTACGGCCAGCAGGCGGCTGTTCGACTCGCGGTGCACCGAACTGCGCAGCCGGTCCAGCTCCGCGTTCTGCCGATCCAGCTCGGTCAGCAGCTTCTGGGTGCGCTCACGCTCGCGCTTCAGGTCCTGCCGTGCGCGCTGAAGGTCGGTGGCGAGACGTTGGGGAATGTCGGACATGGTGGGCCGGGCGACCACGGGGCCCCCCGATGTTCAGGTGCCGCCCAGCGCCTCCCAGCGCTCCAGGGCCAGCATCCATTGTTCTTCTATGTCGGCATGCCGGGCGCTGAGTTGAGCCGCGCGTGGGGCATCGGTGGCGAACAGCTGGCCGTCCCCCAGCGCCAGGTTGATCTCGGCCTGTTCTTTTTCCAGCGCCTTGATCTGTGCCGGCAGCGCGTCGAACTCCCGTTGTTCCTTGTAGCTGAGCTTGCGTTTGGCCACAGGTGACGGCGCGGGCTGGGGGGCCTCCGGGGTGGGTGCCGTCGTCGGCGCAACGACCGGGGCGGCGGTGGCCCGCTGGCGCTGCAGCTCCTGGGCGCGCGCCGACTGGGTCAGCCAGTCCTGCACATCGCCCACGTACTCGCGCCAGACCCCGTCACCCTCGCTGACCAGGGTGCTGGTCACC
>JBATPF010000244.1:0-4991 GCA_049291355.1 Giesbergeria sp. | reverse complement strand
CTCCCCGGGTGCTTCAAAGTAGACAAACTGGTTGATGTAAAACTGGTTGACCACTGGGCCGCTGACCCGGTAGAAATTGTGTTGGCCGCTCTGCCAGCTTTCGAGGGTTTTGCTTTGACGGGTCCAGAAGTCTTGCGGCAGGGCCAATGAGCCGGCGTACAGCAATTCACCGTCTTCCAGCGTTTTGTCGTTTTCGTAGTCTTCGGCCGCCAAGCCCAGCGCCCGGGCCTTGACGCGCATGTTGATGTCTTTCGACACCAGGATGACTTCGCGCTGCGGAAACTTGTCGCTCAGCGCCTGCACCACGCCCAGAATCTGGTTGTCGGCCTTGCCTTGCGGCAGGCTCGATGGCAATTCGCTGTTCAGTGGCTCGGTCTGGAAATACAGCAGGCCGCGCGCGGCTTGGTGGCCGGTGGCCGCCAGCTTCAGGCCCTTGGCCAAATCACCGCCTTGCTGGGCGACCAAGGCGTCCAGGGTGCGGCTCGTTTGACGGCCATTGCGGGCCACCTCGGTCATGCCCTTTTTGTGGCCATCGAGCTCTTCGAGGACGATCATGGGCAAGAAGATATCGTGCTCTTCGAAGCGGAACAGGCTGGTCGGGTCGTGCAGCAAGACATTGGTGTCCAGCACAAACAAGCGGGTCGCACCGTTGGCGGCGGTCTTGCGCGATGCGCGGCCCGCGCTTTTCACCGGGCGCAGAGGCGCCAGTGCCGCAGGGGGCGTTGGGGCCTTGGCTTCGATCTTGGGTGCCGAATAGGCCGTTGCCGTTGTTGGCATTGCCGTGGATGCCACCAAAGATGGGGTCGCCGCCGCGCTGATGCCTTGTTGACGCTGTGGCTGCTTGGCTTTAGGTGCCGCGTCGGGCGGTGTTGATTTGTTGGGCTTGCGCGAAGGGGTTTTGGACGCGCTGGCGATGGGTGCATCGCCGCGAACGGTTGTGGGCGCAGGTCTCGGCTCCACCCTGTCAACGGCGACCAGGAATTCGCTGGATGCTTGGTGCTTGTAGGCCTCAGTGGACAACAAAGCGGCGCGTTTGGTGGGGGCGGGTGGCAGTGGCATGGATTTTCGGGTGAATCAGCGCAGGGCTGAAAAAGAAAAAGCCGCCGGGAAATCCGGGCGGCTTGGCGTGCAGCAAAAATTGCGGCGGTAGAAAGCAGAAAAAGAAGAGGGCGCTGGGCAACTGCCGAGGGTCATGAATTCATTATGCACGAGTCATGTGACCCGCGCCCTGTGCCCCTGCCGGTTGCATACAACCGCACAAACTTTGCCCGAAATCAGGCCGCCTTTTTCAAAGCCTTGACGGCCTTCAACACGTCTTCCACATGACCGGGCACCTTGAGGCCGCGCCATTCGGCAGCCAATACGCCGTCGGGGCCGACCAGGAAGGTGCTGCGCTCGATGCCCTTGACCTTTTTGCCGTACATGATCTTGTTTTTGACCACGCCAAACATATGGCACATTTTCTCTTCGGTGTCGGCGATCAGCTCAAAAGGCAGTTCAAGCTTCTCTTTGAATTCGTCGTGCGACTTCATGTTGTCGCGCGAGACGCCGAAAACCGCTGCACCCGCCTTGACGAAATCCTTGTATTTGTCTCGAAACTGCATGGCCTCCGTGGTGCAGCCGGGGGTGTTGTCCTTGGGATAGAAGTACAGCACCATGACCTGACCGTTGTGGGAAGTGTTGCTTACTTTCACACCGCCGGTGGCATTGGCTTCGAATTCGGGGAGGGGTTTATTGACAACGATCGCCATATATCTTTAATCTCTCTCGGTGAGGTCGTTGAAGAACCGGGGCATGCATCTGTTCTTTTTGTCGTATAACCCCGGCAGCAACCCGTGATTTTACTCTGAAACCCTATTCCCTGGCACTTTGGGGCGGCTTGGCCCCGGCAGGCTCAAGGCCTTGATGGCGGGGCAATGATCAGGGCCACCACCACGTTGCGCCCTTCGCCCGCCAGAATGTTGTAGGTACGGCAGGCGGCAAAAGTGTCCATGGTTTCCAGGCCAATGCGCATTGAAAACAGCGGCGCCAGCCAGGCAGGAGGCACAAAGCGGGTGCGCTCGCCGCTGCCCATCAGCATGACTTCTGCGTCCAGCACGGCCAGTTCGGCGAAATGCTCAGGCGTCAGTTCTTCAAAGCGGCGTGGGGCCCATGCTTGGCGCAGGCCGCGGGCACCCAGAATCACGCTTGATTCGATTTTTTCGCTCCCCACCGCCACCCAGCCTGGGCCGTAGCCGGAGATGCTTTGCGCATCGATGCGATCGGGTTGGAACTTCATAAGGCAGGCAAGCGGTGAGGGGCTGCGGCGCGGCCGGTGGCGGCGCAGAAAGGTGGAGGAACTGTGGTCAAATTATAGGTTTCGCCGCTCTGCAGACCGCCCATTGCCGCAAAGACCCTGGCTTTACCGCGCATGAAAACCATCCACAAATCCGCCAAGCTCGCCAACGTCTGCTACGACATCCGGGGCCCGATCATGGACGCGGCGCGGCAGATGGAGGAAGAGGGCCACAAAATCATCAAACTCAACATCGGCAATCTGGCGGTGTTTGGCTTTGATTCGCCCGAGGAAATCCAGCAGGACATGATCCGCAACCTGCCCAATTCGGCAGGTTACTCGGACAGCAAGGGCATTTTTGCCGCGCGCAAGGCGGTGATGCATGAGACGCAAAAGCAGGGCATTCGCGGCGTCACCCTGGACGACATCTACCTCGGCAACGGCGCCAGCGAGCTGATCGTGATGGCCACCAACGCGCTGCTGGACAACGGCGACGAGCTGCTGCTGCCCTCGCCCGACTACCCGCTGTGGACGGCGGCGGCCAGTCTCTCGGGCGGTACGCCGGTGCACTATTTGTGCGACGAGGCCAATGGCTGGATGCCGGATTTGGACGATATCCGCTCCAAGGTCACCCCGCGTACCAAGGGCATCGTCGTCATCAACCCCAACAACCCTACGGGGGCGCTGTATTCCGACGAATTGCTGCAGGGCATCGTGGACCTTGCGCGCGAGCATGGCCTGGTCATTTTTGCCGACGAGGTTTACGACAAGGTGCTCTACGACGGCGTGCACCACACGCCGATTGCTTCGCTCAGCGAAGACGTGCTGACGCTGACCTTCAATTCGCTCTCCAAAAGCTACCGGTCCTGCGGCTACCGGGCTGGTTGGGTGGTCATTTCCGGCGACAAGAAGCCCGCCAAAGACTATATCGAGGGCCTGAACATGCTCTCGAACATGCGGCTGTGCTCCAACGTGCCGGGCCAGTGGGCCATTCAAACGGCGCTGGGCGGCCACCAAAGCATCAACGAGCTGGTGGGCGAGGGCGGGCGCCTGCGCCGCCAGCGCGACCTGGCCTACGAGTTGATTACTGCGATTCCCGGTGTCAGCTGCGTCAAACCGCAGGCGGCGCTCTACATGTTCCCCCGGCTCGACCCGGCGGTGTACCCCATCAAAAACGACCAGCAGTTCTTCCTGGAGCTGTTGCAGGAAACGCGCGTGATGCTGGTGCAAGGAACGGGCTTCAACTGGGCCGCGCCGGACCATTTCCGCATCGTGTTCCTGCCGCACGAAGACGACCTGCGCGAAGCCATTGGCCGCGTGGCGCGCTTCCTGGCGGCAGCCCGCAAGCGCTTTGGCACCGATTGACTATTTTTTTGATAGCTGGTTGCGCTTATGCAATAAGCGCTAGAGACCGATTTCACTGATATTTTGACTATGAAACCCATCCAAGTAGGCCTTCTGGGCATCGGCACTGTCGGCAGCGGCGTATTCCATGTGCTCGTGCGCAACCAGGAAGAGATCCAGCGCCGCGCCGGCCGGGGCATTGCCATCACCATGGTGGCCGACCTGGATGTCGAACGTGCCCGCAGCGTGGTGGGTGCGGGCGTGCAGGTGGTGAGCGACGCACGCGCCGTCATCGCCAACCCGGACATTGACATCGTTGTTGAACTGATTGGTGGCTACGGCATTGCCAAGGCATTGGTGCTCGAAGCGATTGCTGCCGGCAAGCACGTGGTCACGGCCAACAAGGCGCTGCTGGCGGTGCACGGCAGCGAGATTTTTGCTGCGGCGTTCGCCAAGGGCGTGATGGTGGCGTTTGAAGCGGCCGTCGCCGGTGGCATTCCCATCATCAAGGCGCTGCGCGAGGGCCTTACGGCCAACCGCATCCAGTGGCTGGCCGGCATCATCAACGGCACGACCAATTTCATCCTCTCCGAGATGCGCGATAAGGGCCTGGACTTTGACGCCGCCCTGAAAGACGCCCAGCGCCTGGGCTACGCCGAGGCCGACCCGACCTTTGACATCGAGGGCGTGGACGCGGCGCACAAGGTCACGCTGATGTCGGCGATTGCCTTTGGCATCCCGGTGCAGTTCGACAAGGCCTACGTCGAAGGTATTACCAAGCTCGCCGCGCAAGACATCAAATACGCCGAGCAACTGGGCTACCGCATCAAGCTGCTGGGCATCAGCAAGCGCACCGACAAGGGCATTGAGTTGCGCGTGCACCCCAGCTTGGTGCCGGCCAAGCGCCTGATCGCCAATGTCGAAGGCGCCATGAACGCTGTCGTGGTGCATGGCGACGCTGTGGGCACCACGCTGTACTACGGCAAGGGCGCCGGCAGCGAACCCACGGCCCGCGCCGTGATTGCCGACTTGGTGGACATCACCCGCCTGCACACCGCCGACCCGCACCACCGCGTGCCGCACCTGGCGTTCCAGCCGGGCACGCTGCTGGACGCCATGGGCGACTCGCCCGTGCTGCCCATGAGCGAAGTGGTCACCAGCTACTACTTGCGCCTGCGCGTGGCCGACCAGGCGGGCGTACTCGCCAAAGTCACCGGCCTGCTGGCCGAGGCCGGCGTCAGCATCGACGCCGTGCTGGCCGAGCTGCAGGCCCTGCCCACCGTGCTCGCGCCCATCGTGCGCATCCGCAAGGAAGAGCTGAACTAACCTGGGTTTCAGCCCCGTGTCCAGTGCGCGGCCGGGGTTTGAATCC
>JBATPF010000243.1:0-4383 GCA_049291355.1 Giesbergeria sp. | reverse complement strand
TGGCCACGGGCGAGCGCAGCCTGATTCTGGTGGGCGACGGCGCTTTCCAGATGACTGGCTGGGAGCTGGGCAACTGCCCGCGCCTGGGGCTGGACCCGATCGTCATCGTGCTCAACAACCAGAGCTGGGAAATGATCCGCGCCTTCCAGACCGAGTCGCAGTGCGCGGCGCTGGGCGACTGGCGCTTTGCCGACATGGCCAACGTGCTGGGCGGGCGCGGCCACCGCGTCACCACGCGCAAGGAATTCAAAGCGGCGCTGGACGCTGCCTTTGCCGAGCGCGGGCGCTTTCAACTCATCGAGTTCATGGTGCCGCCGGGCGACAGCACGCCGACGCTGCAGCGCTTCTCGGAAGGCATCCGCGCGCTGCGGGCGCGGGCGGCGGTGGCGTAATACGGTTTCGCAATCAAAGATATAACTGCGTTGCTTCGCCTTTCCGTACGCTTGTACTGCCTGCGGCTTCGCGCCTTGTTCTCTCTTCGATTGCAAACCCGTATAAGGCGCGGAGATGGCAGGTTCAGCGCACTGCCGGTGGTGCGCAAGAACCCCCATCCGAGCATTCACGAACCAGACGCTGGCTCGATCCACAAATAGGAATCCCGGGCCACGAGCACATACCAGAGAATCCAAAGCAATCTGATTCCCCGGACATTGGACCGCGCACGAAGCGCCAACGGATGTCCTTCGACGGACGTGAAGCGCACAGCCTTGGAGCTGCACCAATCAATCTTCAGCGAAATGTGATGCGGGCCGGCCGGAATGTAAAAGTCTTTGGTTTCGCCGCTCCGCACTTCGCCAATCGTCTTTCCGTCCAAGACCACCGAATAGGCGCGAAGGAAATCGGTGTAGGCAGAGTCGCGGGTAACTCGCAGTGTGAGCATGAAATCGAGTGGTGTCGTTGAGGCAATTTGATTTGCGCGGCCTGGTCGCGAAGAGCCCGGCAAGCGAAGGCGTCTCACACTGGGGATTTCGCCCCGCGGCGCACCTGCTCAACAAGAAGAGCAAACACTTTTTCTTGCACTTCCTCATCTGCGACACGTTCTGCAATCACCTGACGCAGGCGTCGATTACGGGTATCCAAGAAAGCCTTGAAATTTCGGTGCAACGAGATGCAGAGCGTATCCGAGCGAGGTAGCTGAACAGTCTCCCTGCGCATTTCCAAAATTGCAACCACTGCCAGGGCAGCGTGCTCCTCGGAAGGCGTGCTCACAAACTCGGTTTGCTTTTTCCCGCGCATGAAGCGGACACCGACATCGTGCAGATCAACGTGCACCTCGGGTAAACCTTCTGCTGGAACTTCTCGGGCGATCCAACTGTCGCCAGTGCCAGACTCATTGAAAAAATCTTTGTAAGAGCGGAATAGGTGGGGCTCTTGCGTATTGAGTTCTGCCGCCAGCTGCGTCGCCAGGTCTTGTGGACTCACCGCACCCTTGCGCTTGGTGGTGTTCTTGTTGACGATCGCCTGCTCTTCCTTCCGGCGGGTTTCTTCAAAGAACTGGCGCAAGTAGTCGTACAGCCGGTTGATCCATTCGTCTCGCTCTTTCTTGGTTTTGACTCCAAGGAGTTCAAGCACCGTGTGATCGAGGGCGCGGCGGTCTGGCATGTCTAGTTCGCAAAGATCGCTGAACTGTTCAAGCTGGCCGTGTTTTCCTTGCTTTTCGAATGCTGCCTGCCGCATACGACGTTCTGGAATGAAGGAAAGAGCTTTGCGCGCAGTCAGGGCCTTGAAGGCAGCGCCGACCTTCTTCTTCCCTGACTCTGATTGAGATGCCACAACCGGCAACATCTTTGCGCTGTACACGTCGAGCTGCGAGTTCCCCTCATTGCCCAAGCCACGTGCGTACAACAAGCGTGGCACCACACCAAACGTGCTGTTTAGCACTCCGGCAAAGTAGTCTGCTTCGGTGGCTGATAAGCCGTAGAGGCCGAGTAGCGAAGAGTTCTGGTAAAGGTTCTCCGGATTCAGGAATGCGATGAGCCGGTATTGCTGGATTTTTGGCAGGATCACGCTCGGGCGTGGCAGTCGGCTCAGGTCGTACCAACGAGAGTCGTTGGTCTCCCGCGATTCGCAAGTCGGGTTGCTGTGGAACTTTTGCGCCTCGCCCCATTTGACATAGGCTTTCGCGTGGGGCTTCAGCGGCCGGGCTGTCGGCGCAAGGAAAACCGACTTGGAGCACTGCGATGAATCGACCACAAACGAGTCCACATCCATCAGGCTGTGAACCTCAGGCTCCAGGTATTCGCTCTCGATGGCGTGCAACTGGCCGCGTTTTTCGCCTGCCATGACCAGCTTGACCTCACCCTTTTCTACACGCTTGCGTGAAACGCCGAATTCGTTCTCAAACGCTTCGGGGTTTGTGAGATCGTTCAAACATTTGGCGGTGACATCAACTGGAAAAAAGAAACCATCTTTTCCGCTCGTGATCCCGCGTCGAATGTGGGCCAACTGACCCAGCGGAGCAAACTTATCACCAAACTTCGACTGCAGTTCGAACCACAAGTCGGGCGCTCGCAAATAGAGGCCCCACTTGCCACCGAAGTATTCGTCCGCAGACTTATCCGTATCTGAGGGCTGCACACGGTCCTGATCCTCGTCCGCTTCGTCAGCGTCTTCACCGCGCATGATGCGACCCAACTCAACGCCCTCGCGCCAAAGCGCTCCCTGATTCACCAGCCGGGCGCGGTAGCGGCTGTGGCTCACGTTTTCTTCAATTTGCATGATCTCGTCACGCAAACCATCTGCGGCCAACACCGCACCCACGGTGGTCCCGTCGTCCTGGATCAGTTCGCCCAGGGGCTTGCGCAGCTGCACAAACCGCACGGTGTTCGCTGTGCGCTTGGCGGCGTCATCGCAGCGTCTGGCAATCATCACGGCCGTGCCCACGCGTGCGCCCACAAACCACGGTTCCACAGGGCTTTCCAGCACAACCAGGATTTCGAAGTTCTTCAACAACCAGCGTTGCAGATGAAAACCGTATTCCACGTCCAACCATTGGCTGGACGTGATGAAGCCCAGCATGCCGTCGGGTTTGAGGAAGGTGGATGCATGGGGCCAGAAGTAACAGTGAAGGTCGGAACGGCCCGAGAGCTGGGCGTTGGCCATTTGCGCCACGCGTCGGCTGTAAAACTCCTTGGTCCCAGCCTCGGGGCCGCCGTCTTTGGGCTTCTTCTTGGCACGTGGGATTTCTTCTTGTCGAACGTAGGGCGGGTTGCCGATCACTGCATCCAGCAATGGCACCGCGATGTTCTGGTACTTGATCCCAAGCCCTTCCGACTTCAGCTTCTGCGGCAGCTTGACAAAGGGCGAGTCGGGCAGCACGTCGAAAAAGTCCGAGCGCCCCACGCGTGGGTAGTTTTCGTCCTCCACCAGATCGCGGGTGGCCAGGTTCATCGTCGTCAAGTGCGCGGCGAACTGGGAAATGTCGGTACCGTACACGTCGGTGAGCAAGTCCCGGTGGTTGCGGTTCTCGGCCAACACCTTCTTGCGCGCGTAGGCGCGCACCAGAAAAGTTCCTCCGCCGCAGGCCGGGTCCAGCACTTTGGCGTCGCCGGTGCGAATGCAGAAGCTGTTGATCAGATCCACCACTTCAACGCGCGTATAGAACTGACCGTACTTGTGGCGCTCCTCCGGGCCGATCAGGCGCTCAAAGATACTGCCGACCACTTCGTAGTCAAGCTTGGAGAAGTCGAATTCATGGATCTGGTCGATCAGACCGCGCCAGCCTTGCACCGCGGCATCGGCGTAAAAGGGGATGCGGCGTCCCATGTCTTTGGGGTCGTCGCCAAAGATGGTTTCATAGTCACCTGTAACCTGTTTGGCTTCAGCAAAAAAGTGCTGCAAGCGCATCTGCAGGTCGTCGCCGGTGGTGATTTCCGGCGGCGCGTTCAGCGGCGCCATGGTCTTGCCGTACTTCTTCAGCAGCGCTTCGTGGAAGACCAATTTGTTGACGAACAGGTAGCAGCCAAATTTGGCCGCACGCTCCAGCAAGTCGTGCAGCCCTTCTGCATCGCTCACCACGGTCCAGCCGAGCGACACCATCCATTGATCGAGGTCGCGCTTGAAGCTGTGGTTGCTCACATAGCGCTTGGCCAAGGCTTCGTGGGTGTGCCGAATGGGAACTGTGAGCGCGGCTTCCAGTGCCTCAACGAACTTGACGTCGGGCGTCCGGCCGCCGCCGACTTTGCCGGACTTCAGTATCCGGGCCGCTTCATGCAAGAAGACGACCAGCCACTCATGAATCTTGGCCTGAACGGGAGCCGCCTCCAGTTGAGCGCGGTTGGTCAGTGCGGCGACCGTCCAGCGTTCGTAGGCACGGTCTTTCAGTCCGGCGCCAGCGGTCGCGGTTTCCCAGAGCACGCACTCGTTCACGTTCCAGGTGAAGAA